>NZ_JADOVE010000003.1:0-249592 GCF_015752225.1 Polaromonas sp. CG_9.11 | reverse complement strand
TTTGCCAGTGGAAAAAGCAGGGTATCTGGCAGCGCATACACGACACGCTGCGCGCTGCTGTCCGGCGCAAGGCGGGCAGACACAAACACCCCACTTCACTCAAAGAGTGTTGCACGACCGTGCGCCTGCTCTTGGCGTCTACGGTGGATGGAAAACGGACAAAAAAACGCCGTGGCGGGTGAGGCCAAGGCGTGAGATGGTGGCGTGCAGATTTTTTTCGGCATTCGTGTCACTCGTTCGTGACACCGCCGAAGCTCGACTTGATGAAAAGTCTTTTAAATCAACACGATATTGGGTTGGGGTGGCTGATGGGGCTCGAACCCACGACAACAGGAATCACAATCCTGGACTCTACCAACTGAGCTACAGCCACCGTAAGAATAGATTATAACGGCAAAGTGAGCATGCATTACCTGCTTGAAGCAGCTTGCGCATTTTGCTGGGAAACTGCAGGTTTGGTAACCAGTATTTCTGCTTTCAAGCGATCTTTGAGACCGTTGTAATAAGCCAGTGTTTCAGCAGAGGCCCACTGTTGGCCGTACTGGTTGCGCTCTTGAACGGCTGCTACTTCAGCCGGTCGGTCACGTGACACGACCTTGTTGATTTTGACGATTGCATAGCCTTGAGCCCCCAGGTCAACGCCTTCAAAAGAGGGTAAAACGTTTGTATCAGCACGCAGCGCGGCATTAACAAGTATTGCCGACAACTGCTGGCTCTGTTGACGCGATACCACTATTGGAGAAGCCAATACCGCCAAGGCTGGTGCGGCCTTCCAGACTGCAAGCTTGCCAATCCCATCCTTGCCGGCTTCTTCGGCACCGTGCTGTGCCAGCCAGCGCTGGCGCACGCTGCTTTTGACCTCGGCCAAAGGCAAGCTCCGCGCCGGGGTGTACTGGACAATACGTCCTGATACCAGTAGGTTGGAGTCCACCTCAATGGCTTCGGTATTACGTTTTTTCTCGATTGAATCAGGTGAGAAAAGTGCATTGAGAAACTTGACATTGGCCATTGGACCTGTTGCGCCTGAAGCTGGCTGACGCAGTACATTTGCAGCAGTTTTGATTTCCAGTTTTAAACGATCAGCCACCGGCTTCAAACTGTCCGACTGCTCATACACGCCATTTGAGAAGGCTTCAGCAGTTTCAGAAAACTTCTTTTGTGCCTGCTGCTTCTTAAGATCCGCTTCAAGCGTCTCCTTCATCTCTTCAAAACTGCGTTGTTTAGGCACTTTGATATCGGTCAGCTTGATAATGTGGTATCCAAAATCAGACGCTACAACATCGCTGATATCACCCTTATGCATCGAAAAAGCAGTGTCTTCAAATGGCTTGACCATGGCGCCCTTGCCAAAAAATTCGAGATCGCCACCGCGGGGGGCAGAGCCCGGATCCTGGGAGTTTTTTCGGGCCACGTCAGCAAAGGTGTCTGGAGCTTTACGAAGAGTTGCGAGCAGTGCCTCAGCTTTTGCTTTCGCTTCTTCGCGCTGAGCGGCCGGTGCGCTGACCGGAGCGGTAATCAGGATGTGGCTGGCCCGACGCTCTTCCGCGCCACTCAATTGCTTGACGTTTTGCTCGTAATACGTCTTGAGGTCGGCTTCATTGACCGCAATGCCCTTGCTCACGGTATCAAGGTCGAGCAGAACATATTCGATGCTGGCTTGTTCGGGTGCCTGGAAAAGTTTTTCGTTGGCCTTGTAAAACTTCTCAATGTCGGACTCTGAGGGGTTGAGCTTTGCGACGTAATCAGCAGCGTTGAATCGCGCAAGCTGGATCTCACGCTTTTCAAAAAAAGCGTTCAATGCAAGGTCAGCCGCCACACCGGATGTCAAGCCGCTATTGGCCACCCCAGCCAGCACCTGTCGCCGGGACAAGTCAGACCGCACATTGGCTTCAAACGTTTCAGGACTCAAACCTTGGGCGCCGAGCAATTGACGATACCGTTCCAAGTCAAGCGAGCCATCAGTGCGACGCAAGGCGGCAATCTCGGGACTGCTCTGCAATTCCCGCGCAAGATGCTGGTCGCTGGTGGAAAGCTTGAGCTTTTCAGCCGCTGCCGCAACAACGCGGTCGCGAACCATGCGCTCTAAGGTGGCATAGCGTGCTTCAGGCGTGTCGAGCAGTTTGGCATCCAGCGTAGGCATTGAGGCGCGCAGACGGTCAACTTCGCTGAGATGCGCCCGATCCCATTCAGGCTGGGTGATCTCGGTTCCGTCCACCTTGGCCACCACACGGCCCTTTTCAGTGGAAGGGTTACTGTTCATGCCAACCAATATGAAGGATGGCACGATCAACAAAAACAACAATGCCATTGTCCACTTGGTGTGCTTGCGAATGAAATCAAACATCTTCGAATTTCCTGTGTGACGGCCCAAACGGGCACAACAATAAAAAAAGGCGAACCCTTGTTCGCCTTTTTTTTAGTGGGTGGTGGGTGCTGACGGACTCGAACCGCCGACCTACGCCGTGTAAAGGCGCTGCTCTACCAACTGAGCTAAGCACCCCACTGCAAAAAAATTACATCAGTTCAACGCATCCTTGAGCGCTTTGCCTGGACGGAATTTAGGAACCTTGGCTGCCTTGATTTTAATCGCATCGCCAGTCCTGGGATTGCGCCCTGTCCGGGCTGCACGTTTGCCGACAGCAAAGGTACCAAAGCCCACCAAGGACACAGAGCCTCCTTTTTTCAACGTAGCCTTCACTGCGCTGATGGTGGACTCCAAGGCACGCGTTGCAGCAGCCTTAGAAATATCGGCGTTTTGGGCAATGTGCTCAATCAATTCAGTCTTGTTCACAAAAGGCACCTCGTTATTTGATCTATTGGTCTGGTTGGCTTGATACCGGGTTTCACGACACACGGTAGTGCGGTATCGGGACGACAGCTTCATTTCTGGATTCATTAAAGCCATCGGCTTCCAGGCTGTCAACATGACGCAAGTATTTAAACTCTGGAGGAGAATTCTAGCTTTGTTTTGGCGAATTCTGATTTTGTTGCCAAGCATGCGCTTTAATTTTCATGCTTGACAACACGCGGTTTTACCCCTGGGTCAATACTTGTGCGATGGCTTTGCCGACATCCGCTGTGCTCGCATGCCCCCCCAGATCGGGCGTGCGTGGTGCACCACTCCGGGGACTGAGAACCTGTTCAATGGCGGCGAGAATGCCGTCATGGGCGTCCTTGTGTCCCAGGAATTCCAGCATCATGGCTCCGCACCAGATCTGGCCAATGGGATTGGCCAGATTGCGTCCGGCAATGTCTGGTGCCGAGCCATGGACCGGCTCAAACAGCGAGGGAAACTTGCGCTCCGGATTGAGGTTGGCGCTGGGCGCTATGCCGATGGTGCCCGTGCAGGCAGGGCCGAGATCGCTCAGGATGTCACCGAAGAGATTGCTGGCCACCACCACGTCAAAAAAGTCCGGTCGTTGCACAAAATGTGCCGTCAGGATGTCAATGTGAAACTTGTCGAGTTGGATCGCCGGATAGTTTTTCGCCATTTCGGCGACACGTTCATCCCAATAGGGCATCGAAATGGAAATACCGTTGGATTTGGTCGCGCTGGTCAGGTGTTTTTTGGGTCGCGTCTGCGCCAGTTCGAAGGCAAACTTCAACACCCGATCCACGCCGATGCGGGTAAACACCGACTCTTGCAGCACAAACTCCCGTTCGGTTCCAGGAAATGCCCTGCCACCAATGCTTGAATATTCGCCTTCGGTGTTTTCACGCACGATGTAAAAGTCTATTTCGCCTGGCTGGCGAGGGCTGCCGTCACGCCGCACGACCGGGGCAATGATGCCGGGCATCAGCCGTGCGGGCCGCAGGTTGATGTACTGGTCAAATTCGCGCCGGAACAGCAGCAGCGAACCCCACAGCGACAGATGGTCGGCAATCTTGTCAGGCCATCCGACGGCGCCAAAGTAGATGGCATCATGTCCGCCAATCTGGTCCTTCCAGTCGTCGGGGAGCATCTTGCCGTGCTTTTCAAAATAGTCCCAGCTGGAAAAATCGAAGTGGTCGAACTGCAGGTCAATGCCGTACTTGACCGCTGCGGCTTCCAACACGCGAATGCCTTCAGGCATCACTTCCTTGCCGATGCCATCCCCTGCGATGACGGCGATTCTTTTTTTACCCATGGTGTTTTCCTTTGGTTCAGTTTTTGAAAAATTCAAATGCCTGCGCCAGCACTTGTTCAGGCGCCTCTTCCGCGATGTAGTGCCCGCTCGCAACGCTTGCTCCGGATACATCACTGGCGCGTTCCCGCCACAGATGCATGACGTCAAAATACCTGCCCACCGCCCCATGCTCGGCCCAGAGCACGCGAAGCGGCTGCCTCAATTTCAGGCCTGCTGCCACGTCGGCACGGTCATGCACAAGGTCAATCGTCGCTGCAGCACGGTAGTCTTCGCAAATGCTCAGACCTGTACCCGGAATCTGCGCGCAGCGCTCATATTCAGCCAATGCGTCAGGGGCAAAAGCCGCCAGTCCCGCATGCCGCTGGCCCATCACGTTGCGGAGATAGCGAACAGGATCCGAATCGATCAACGCTTCCGGCAAAGGCGAAGGCTGGATCAGGAAAAACCAGTGCCAGTAAGCGCGGGCAAAAGCATCTGAGGTGTTGTCATACATGCCCAGCGTGGGCGCAACATCCAGCAGCATCAAGCGTTGAACCGCTTCAGGATGGTCTGCCGCCAGCCGGTGTGCCACCCGGGCGCCCCGGTCATGGGCCAGCACCTGAAATTGCGTAAATCCGTGATGGCGCATCACGGCGATGGCATCGAGCGCCATGGCTCGTTTGGAATACGCTTGGTGTTCCGCATCGGCGGGCGCGCGAACCGAATCGCCGTAGCCGCGCAAATCCATCAACACCACGGTGAATTCCGTTGCCAGCGCATCGGCCACGGCATGCCACATCACATGCGTTTGCGGATGCCCATGCATCAGCAGGAGCGGGGCACCGGAGCCACCCCGCAACGTGTGCAGTATTCCGGCAGGGCCTTCAACATCACTGGCAACAAAAGATTCAAACATGGATCAACCTAAATTTTTAGCGGTTTTTCACTGCGGTCCACACAAGCCCCCGCCTCACTAAATTTTGTCGCAATCAAAGAGATGATTCAAGCAATAATTTGGCAATCAATTATTTCCACCAAGGCAACAATGGAGCGCAGTGATCTGGAACTGGTGGTGGCCGTACGAAAAGAAGGCAGCATGGCAGCAGCCGCGCGCAGCCTGGATCTGGCGGCGCCTGTCGTCACCAAACGGCTCGCGGCGCTTGAAGCACGGCTGGGCCAGCGATTGTTCCAGCGGACCACCAGGCGTGTCAGTCCCACGGCAGAGGGCGAAACCGTCTATGAACGGGCCGTCGCGTTGCTGCAGGGCTTCGCTGCGCTTGAAGCCGAGCTTCAGGAGCGCAAGGCCGAGCCTTGCGGCCTGATACGGCTGGCCGCGACCTTTGGCTTTGGACGCCTGTGGCTGGGGCCGGCGCTGGCGCTGTTTCAGGAACGCTATCCACGGATCGACATCCAGCTGCAGCTCACCGAGCAATTGCCCGACCTTGGCAGCGAAGGCTTTGACGGCGCCATCTGGCTGTGGCAGGTGCGCGGCAGGCAGGCTGCCCAATGGGTATCACGCCGGCTGGGGCCCAACCGGCGCGTGCTGGCAGCGTCGCCCGACTACCTGAGGATGCACGGTGAACCGTTGACGTTGAGCGCCCTGTGCGACCATGACTGCCTGATCGTGCGCGAAAACGCTCCCGCACAGAGCCAGAGCTTCGATACCTGGACGCTGCACAAAAGCGACAGCAAGACACCCGAGCAGGTCAGGGTGCGGGGTCCGCTGTCGAGCAACTCCGGTGAACTTGTGCGTGACTGGTGCCTGGATAGCCGCGGCATCATGCTACGCAGCCTGTGGGATATTGAACCCTGGCTGGCTTCTGGCCAGCTGGTGCGGGTTCTCGAAGACTATGCCATGCCGGATGCCGACATTCACTGGCTGGCGCCTTACCGCACGGATTCGCCGCGCCGCATTCGTCTGCTGATCGACTTTCTGGTGGCGCAATTCCACGACGAGCCCTGGAAAACTAAGCGGCCTGCAGCTTCGCAGGCCGTACCACCAGGCTGACGCCCAGCGCCGTCAGCGCCGTGCCGACCACAGTCGCCAGCGTGATGGATTCTCCAAACAGCAGCCATGCCATGACGGCTGTGGTGGGCGGCACCAGGTAAAGCAGACTGGTGACCGCGGTGGCCGCGCCGCGCTGGATCAGCAGGTACAGCAGCGAACTGCCACCCAGCGTCAGCGCCAGCACAGACCAGGCCATGGCGCCGATGAATTCGGTGTTCCAGACAATCGCCTCGGATTCCAATAAGGAAAACGGCAGCGTGACCAGCAAGGCGGCAACCAGTTGTATGGCATTGGCGGTGCGCACGTCGGTCGGCTGGACAAAATGCTTTTGGTACAGCGTTCCCACGGTGATGCAACATAAGGCAAATACCGTGCAACCCAGCGTGAGCGCGGTCACTTCGCTGCCACTGCCGAATTTGCGCGCCACCACCAGCAGCAAGCCGCCCAGCCCCAGGGCCAACCCGGCCCACTGGCGGGGCGTGACCTGTGTTTTTGGCGCCATTGAGGAACTCGTTGCGCCTGCCCATGAAAGCCACAGGGCGGTCAGCACGGGCTGCAGGCCAACGACCAACGCCGCCAGGCCCGAGCCCATGCCGCTTTTCACCGCGACCCAGACGCCGCCCAGGTAACCTGCATGCATCAGCACACCGGTCAGTGCCAGGTGCAGCCACTGCTGGCGCACGCGCGGCCAGCGGGCGCGGCTGAAACCGATCCAGATCAAAAAGCAGGCAATGGAAAACGCATAGCGCAGCACCAGAAAGGTCAGCGGCGGCGCGTACGGCAGGCCGAACTTGGCGACGATGAAGCCGGTGCTCCAGATCAGCACAAAGACAGCGGGCATCGCCCGGATGAGGGCGCTGGAGGACGGCGGAGCGTTCAAAACCGGGTTGCGTCAGGAAACATTCATTTGGCCCGTGCGCGGATTTCAGGAATCGCTTTTTGCAGGTAATAGACCATGGACCAGACCGTCAGGATGGCGGACAGCCAGATCAGCCAGGTTCCCCAGACGGGGGTGTTGATGATGCCGAACAGCAGGCCGTCGTAGAGCAGGAAAGGAATTGCGATCATCTGCACCGTTGTTTTCACCTTGCCGAGCATGTGTACCGCCACGCTGCGGGAGGCGCCGATCTGCGCCATCCATTCGCGCAGCGCCGAAATGGCGATCTCTCGGCCGATGATGATGAGCGCCACGAACACATCGGCCCGTTGCAGATGCACCAGTACCAGCAGTGAAGCGCAAACCAGAAACTTGTCGGCCACCGGGTCCAGAAAAGCGCCGAAAGACGATGTCTGGTTCAACTTGCGGGCCAAATAACCGTCAAGCCAGTCGGTGGCGGCAAACACCACGAACATCACGGTGGCAATCAGATTGCGTTGCGCAGCAGGAATGTCGAGGTAAAACACCCCCACGATCAGCGGAATCGCAACAATCCGCGTCCAGGTCATTAAGGTGGGGATGGTCAGGAACATGGCGCCGATTTTCGCATGAGCTGCAGACCGGCTGCGTAAGCCATGCGGCCGACCTGTGCGCTGCAAGCTGCGTCGCGTTGGGCCATCAATGCAGCGCCCGGTAAATTTCCTCGGCCAGTGCGGTTGAAATACCATCGACCATGGCGATGTCCTCGACGCTGGCCGACGCAATGCCGCGCACGCCGCCAAAGCGCTGCAGCAAGCTGGCGCGCTTTTTCGGACCAATGCCGGCAATGTCCTCCAGCCGGCTGCCGCCCACCCGCACCTTGGCCCGCTTGGCACGCATGCCGGTGATGGCGAAGCGGTGCGCCTCGTCGCGAATCTGGGCGATCAGCATCAATGCGGCCGAATCGCGGCCCAGGTAGACCTTTTCCCGGCCGTCGGCAAACACCAGCTCTTCCAGCCCCACCTTGCGGCCCTCGCCTTTTTCAACGCCGGCAATCAGCCCCAGGTCCAGCCCGAGTTCGACAAACACCTCGCGTGCCATCGACACCTGGCCCTTGCCGCCGTCGACCAGCACCAGGTCGGGTAGCGTGGCCTCGCCATTGCGCGCGGCCTCGGCCAGCTTGGTGTAGCGCCGTGTCAGTACCTGGCGCATGGCGGCATAGTCGTCGCCGGGGGTGATGCCTTCGATGTTGTAGCGGCGGTATTCGCTGCTTTGCATCTTGTGTTCCTTGAACACCACGCACGACGCCTGGGTCGCTTCCCCAGCCGTGTGCGAAATGTCGAAACACTCGATGCGCAGCGCGTCCAGGTTGTCCATCGGCAGTTCCAGCGCTTCGGCCAGCGCCCGGGTGCGCGCCTGCTGCGAGCCCTGCTCGGCCAGCAGGCGCGCCAGCTGGAGGCCTGCATTTTTCTGCGCCATTTCCAGCCAGACACGGCGCTGCTCGCGCGGCTGGTGGATGGCGGCGACGCGGCTGCCGGTCTGCTCCGCCAGCGCGGCCATCAGGTCCCTGTCGACCGGCTCGCTGACCACCAGCGTGGGCGGCACCGGCACGTCGATGTAGTGCTGGGCGATGAAGGCCTCCAGCACCAGCGCCTCCAGCGATTTTTCCTTCACCGCAACGGCTGGCGAATCAGGCTCGGCATCAAGCGCCGCCACGTCGGCGGCATGCTCCACATGCGTCGGAAAGTACGGCCGGTCGCCCAGATGCCGGCCGCCGCGCACCATGGCCAGGTTGACGCAGGCCTTGCCGCCCTGCACTTTCACCGCCAGGATGTCCACGTCCACATCGCCGTTCTTGCCGCCAATTTCCATCGACTGTTGGTGCAGGATTTTCGACAGTGCCGCCATCTGGTTGCGCAGCTCGGCGGCCTGCTCGAACTCCAGCCGGTCTGAATGCGCGAGCATTTTCTTTTCCAGCTCGCTCAGAATTTCCTGCGTCTGGCCCTGCAGAAAGCGCTCGGCGTTGGCCGTGTCCAGCGCGTACTGCTCGGGCGACACATGGCCCACGCACGGCGCGGAGCAGCGCTTGATCTGGTACAGCAGGCAGGGCCGCGTGCGGTTGTTGAACACCGTGTCCTCGCAGGTGCGCAGCCGGAACACCTTTTGCAACAGCAAGATGGTGTCTTTCACCGCCCAGGCGCTGGGATACGGCCCGAAATAACGGTGCTTTTTTTCGACCGCACCCCGGTAGTAGGCAATGCGCGGAAAGGCGATGGCCGCCGGCGCGTCGCCCTCGGGCCGGGGCTGGGCGGCGGTCAGCTTGAGGTAGGGATAGCTCTTGTCGTCCCGGAACAGGATGTTGTACTTCGGGTGGAGCGTCTTGATCAGGTTGTTTTCCAGCAGCAGCGCCTCGGCTTCGGAGCGCACCACCGTGGTCTCCATGCGCACGATCTTGGTGATCATGTGGCCGATCCGGGTGCCGCCATGGTTTTTCTGAAAATAGCTGGTGACCCGCTTTTTCAGGTTGCGCGCCTTGCCGACATACAGCACGCCGCCCTGCTCGTCAAAGTAGCGGTAAACGCCGGGCAAGGGCGGCAATGCCGCCACTTCGCTGAGCAGCTGGGGATCGAATTCGTGGGTTGGGGTCATGGTGTCATGCGTGCGGGATGGCCGTATTGTGGACAATCCTTTCATGAATCACCGCCTGCAATGGGACATTTTTTGCAAAGTCATCGACAACTACGGGGACATTGGCGTGTGCTGGCGTCTGGCCGCCGACCTGGCGGCGCGTGGCCACCGCGTGCGCCTGTGGGTGGATGACGCTTGCGCGCTGCAGTGGATGGCCCCGGGGGGTTGCCGCAATGTTCAGGTGATTCCCTGGAAACAGCCGCTCGAGCTGCGGGCAGCAAACCTTGCCTCGCAGCCGAGCGATGTGCTGGTCGAAGCGTTCGGATGCGATGTCGCTCCTGAATTCATAGCTGCTTGCGCAGTTCAGCACAGCGCAAACGGCTTGAAACCCGTCTGGATCAACCTCGAATACCTGTCCGCCGAGGCGTATGTCGAGCGTTGCCATGCCCTGCCCTCGCGGATCCAGCGCGGCCCGGCGGCGGACTGGGACAAATGGTTTTTCTACCCCGGCTTCACGGCAGCCACCGGCGGCCTGTTGCGCGAACCCGGGCTGGCCGACCGGCAGTCCCGCTTTGACGCTCCAGCCTGGCTGGCCGAGCAGGGCATCACATTCAACGGGGAAAAACGGGTGTCGCTGTTCTGCTACGAACCCGGCGCGCTGCCAGGCCTGCTGAGACAACTGGATCAATACGGCCTTGACGGTAAGCCGGTGCGCCTGCTCGTGGCGGCGGGCCGGGCCAGCCATGCCGTTAAAGCCGTTTTTAATGACGAAATAGGCCTGTGGCGCAATACCAGCGGGCACAAGCAGCTATCAATTTCATATTTACCGCTGCTGACCCAGAATGAATTCGATCACCTGCTGTGGGCCTGTGACCTGAATTTCGTGCGCGGCGAGGACTCATTGGTACGCGCGCTATGGGCCGGAAAACCGCTGGTCTGGCACATCTACCCGCAGGACGATGCGGCGCACCTGGACAAGCTGGACGCCTTTCTTGACATGCTCGAAGCGCCGCCTTCATTACGACATTTTCACCAGGCGTGGAACCGCTCGGGCACCGGCCATGAAGCACCTCGGGTACTGCAGCGCGACCTGCAGGACTGGCAAACCTGCTTAGGCAATGCCCGCGAACGCTTGATGCGCCAGAACGACCTGTGCACCAGCCTGCTTAGCTTTGTGGCAAAAAACCGCTAAAATCATGGGCTTTGCGATCCAGCCTGTTGAGGCAAGACGCATGAATGGCCTGAAAACCGGCCCTGTCACTGGCGCCATCACTGGCCCCGTAGCGGGTCCTGGGCCTATAACCCGCCGCAGAACCTGCACCACAACTGCACAGGGTCAGCGGTCCACCACACTGAAATTGCTATGAAAATCGCTCAAGAAATCCGCGTCGGTAACGTCATCATGCACGGCAAGGACCCGATGGTCGTGCTGAAAACCGAATACAGCCGCGGCGGGCGCAACTCTGCCACCGTGCGCATGAAGCTGAAAAGCCTGATTGCCAGCTTCAACACCGAGCAGGTCTTCAAGGCCGACGACAAGCTGGACCAGGTTTTCCTGGACAAGAAGGAATGCACCTACTCCTACTTTGCCGACCCGATGTATATCTGCATGGACGCCGACTACAACCAGTACGAAGTCGAGGCCGAAAACATGGGTGACTCGCTGAACTACCTGCAGGACGGCATGGAACTCGAAGTCGTGTTCTATGACGGCAAGGCCATTTCGGTTGAAGTGCCCACCAGCGTGCAGCGCGAAATCACCTGGACTGAGCCCGCCGTCAAGGGCGACACCTCTGGCAAGGTGCTAAAGCCAGCCAAGCTGGCCACCGGTTTTGAAATTGGCGTGCCTATTTTCGTGGCTCAGGGCGACGTGGTCGAAATCGACACCCGCACTGGCGAATACCGCAAGCGCGTCTGATCCGGCATTGCCCTGCCCCCTAAAAAGGCTCCCACAGGGAGCCTTTTTTATTTCCTGGCGGGAAGCACGACACAAACCGTCTTTATGATGTTCCTGTTACCCATCGCTTTCCTTACCTTGCATACCGCGTGACCGGGGGGACAAACACCGAATTCACGCCTCACAGAAACCCAAGCCCATGGAACAAACACAAGACCTATCAGAAGACCGGCTGGCCAATGCCTGGGCTGAACTGCATTCCCTGTCCAGCGACAGCGCGCCGCTGCGGCCCGATGCCAACCGACTGGCCTTTGCCGACCCGGAGTTCATGCTGCGGCGCGAAACCCGCGCCATCCGCATCCAGCTCGAAATGCTCAAGCCCGAAATCGACCAGCAGGCCCAGGGCATCGAAAACACCATCGTGGTGTTCGGCAGCGCCCGTTTTCCGGCGCCCGAGCAGGCCGAAGCGGCACTTGCCCTGGCCGCGCAGGGCGATGACGAAGCCGCACTAGGGCTGGCCCAGCGGCATATGCGCAATGCCAGGTATTACGACCAGGCGCGGCAGTTCGCGCGCATCGTGGCGGGCTACAGCAACCCGCGCCCGTCGGCCGAGCAGTTGTTCATCTGCACTGGCGGCGGCCCGGGCATCATGGAAGCGGCCAATCGCGGCGCGCAGGAAATGGGCGCGCTGACCGTGGGCCTGAACATTGTGCTGCCACATGAGCAAGGCTCGAACCCTTATGTTTCTCCGTCGCTGAACTTCAAGTTCCATTACTTTGCCTTGCGCAAGATGCATTTCATGATGCGTGCCAAGGCACTGGTGGCTTTTCCCGGCGGTTTCGGAACGCTCGACGAGCTGTTTGAGGTCATCACGCTGGTGCAGACCAAGAAGGCCAAACCGGTGCCCATCATTCTCTTTGGCACCGAATACTGGAAACGGCTGTTCAACTTCGACGTGATGATTGAGGAAGGCGCGATTTCGCCGCAGGACCTGGACCTGATCCAGTACGTCGATCAGCCGCAGGCTGCCTGGGACGCGATCAAGAACTTTTACGAACTTTGAATCCGGCGCCGGGCAGACGCTGTCGAACTTGAGTCAGCCTGGCCTGTCGCCATGCGGCGTGGCGGCAATACTGTCCTTGAGCCGCCAGGCCAGGCGCGAGCCCATGCCCACCAAAGCGCCTGTCGCCCAGAAAACGCCGGCAATGCCGACCAGCGCACCGGCCGATCCGAACAGCATCGGCATCAGCACGCTGGAAGCGTTGATGGCCATGAGCCGCAGGCCCAACGCCTCGCCGTGGCGCGCCTCGGGCGTGATCTGGTGCAGCATACTCATGATCATGGGCTGCACCATGCCGAGTGAAAAACCCAGCAGCACCGAGCAGATGCCCATGCCGAGCGCCGAGCGCATGAAGGGATACACCGCAAACAGCAAGGCCGTTGCCAGCATCGAGGCGGCCAGCACCTTCCATTCCTTCAGGTGCGCGGCCAGCCACGGCATCAGCATGCGGATGACCGCAGCGGCCAGCGCAAAAGCGCCCAGGATCGAGCCGATCACCGAGGCGCTGATGCCGCGCTCAAAGCCCAGCACCGGCACGACGAAGGTGTGGACATCCCAGCACGACGACAACAACCAGTTCACGCCCATCAGGCGGCGAAACATCGGCTGGCGCAGCAAATCCCAGGCTTTGGGCCGCGTGCCATCGTTCGCGGCCAGCAACGCAGGCAGTTCGCGGGTCTGGCGCACCAGGAACCAGGTGACGAGCGGCAGCAGCGCCATCAGGAAAAAAGCCGCCCGGTAACCCGTCAGGCTGCCCGGCGACGTGCCGGCATGGTCGATCAGCAGGCCGGCTGAAAACGGGCCGACAAAATTGGAGATCGCCGGGCCGATCGCCAGCCAGCTGAACACCTTGCGCAGCTGCAAAACACCACCGGCCGCCCGCCCGACATGGCGCTGCAGGGCAATGGTGGCCACGCCGGTGGCGCCACCCGTCAGCAACGCGGCCAGGCATAGCACCGGAAACACCGGGAAAGCGACGGCAGCGCCCGCCCCGGCCATCGCGGCGAGCACGCCATAACTGACCGGGCGCCGCAGGCCATGCCGGTCGGCAAAGCGGCCCGCCGGCAATGCCAGAAACACCTGCGTCAGGGCAAACAGCGCCAGCAGCACACCCACGGCCGCCGGGCTGTAGCCTTCGCGCAGCGCCAGCAGGGGCGCTGACATGCGGGTGCCGGCCATGCAGGCGTGCAGGCAGATCTGGGCCAGGATCAGCCGGGCCAACTCGGGCGTCATGCGGCGGCTGTGCTCATTCCGGCTCCAGTTCCTTGGCCAGCGGAATCAGCCGGGCCGCTTCCGAGTCAGGCAGGGCTTCGACGTTGCGCAGCGCCTTGCCCATCACCCGGCTGCGCTGCTCGGCGCTGCTGAGCGTGTTGAGCACGGTTTCGGTTTGCGACTTGACCTTGGCCAGCACGTCGCCAAACTTGCCGAACTCGGTCTTGACCGCGCCCAGCACCTGCCAGACTTCGCTGGAGCGCTTTTCCAGCGCCAGCGTGCGAAAGCCCATTTGCAGGGAGTTGAGCATGGCCAGCAGCGTGGTCGGCCCGGCCAGTGTGATGCGGTGCTCGCGCTGCAGGCATTCGATCAGGCCCGGACGGCGCAGCACCTCGGCATACAGGCCCTCGGTGGGCAAGAACAAAATGGCAAAGTCGGTGGTGTAAGGCGGCTCGATGTATTTTTCAGAGATTGATTTCGCTTCCAGCCGGATGCGCATTTCCAGCGCCTTGCCAGCCACCTCGGCGCCCGGCCCGTCGGCGCGCTGCTGCGCATCGAGCAGGCGTTCGTAGTCTTCGTTCGGAAACTTGGCATCGATGGGCAGCCACAGCGGTTCGCCCGAATCGGACCGGCCCGGTAACTTGATGGCGAAATCGACCGGGTTCTTGCCGCCGCGCCGGGTCACGACCTGGGCGGCATACTGCTCCACCGTGAACACCTGCTCCAGCAGCGCGGCCAGCTGGGCCTCGCCAAAAATGCCGCGCGTCTTCACATTGGTCAGCAAATGCTTGAGGTCGCCCACGCCCTGCGCCAGCGTCTGCATTTCGCCCAAGCCCTTGTGCACCTGTTCGAGCCGGTCGGCCACCTGTTTGAAGCTCTGGCCAAGCCGCGCTTCCAGCGTGTTCTGCAGTTTTTCATCGACGGTGCGGCGCATTTCGTCGAGCTTGGCCGAATTGGTCTGCTGCAGCTGCGCCAGCTGGTGCGCCAGCGTTTCACGCACCTCGCCCATGCGCCGGGCATTCGACTCGCTGACCGACTGCAACTGGGTCGTCAGCGTGTCGGAAACGCTTTGCTGCAGCACGCTGAGCTGGCGCGAAAAGGCATCGATCTGGGTGTTCTGGGTGCGCGTGGCTTCGGCGCTTTGCTGCACCAGCGTTTGCTGGAAGGTGGCCAGCGTCGAAGCCAGTTCCTGGCGGCTGCTGCGCGCGCTGTCGCTGATTTCGCGCCGCAGTTCGCGCTCCAGCCGGTCGCTGATGTCGGCAAACCCGTTGAGCAGTTCGGCATGGCCTTCGGCGGGCGCGGGCTTGCGCACCAACAGCCAGACCAGCAGCAGCAGGTTGGCCAGCAGCAGGACCGCCGCCAGCCAGAATTCAGGGGAATTAATCACTATTTATTTGATAGCTAACACGGCAGCATTCAAGGGCGTTAAAGGCTTATTTCCTGTAAAAAAAGCGATCAGGTTGTCGGCCGCCAGGCTGGCCATGGCCAGGCGCGTCGGCAGTGTGGCACTGGCGATGTGCGGCGTCAGCACCACATTCGGCACGGCCAACAGGTCGGGATGCACCGACGGCTCGCCTTCGAACACGTCGAGGCCTGCCGCTGCAATCGTCCGGTTGCGCAAGGCTGCTGCCAGTGCCGCGTCATCGACAATGCCGCCGCGCGCAATGTTGACCAGCGTTGCAGTTGGCTTCATCAGCGCCAGTTCGGCGGCACCGATGACATGGTGCGATGCCGGTGAATACGGCAGCACCAGCACCAGATGGTCGGCAGTCTTGAGGAGTTCGTCCTTGCCGACGTAGCGGGCCTGGCATTCGGCCTCCAGCGCCGCATCGAGCCGGGAGCGGTTGTGGTAGATCACCTTCATGCCAAAGCCATGCGCGCCGCGCTTGGCAATTCCCTGCCCGATGCGGCCCATGCCCAGGATGCCCAGCACGCTGCCGTGGATGTCGGAGCCGGCGAACATGTCGTAGCGCCATTTCGTCCATTGCCCGGCGCGCAGGAAATGCTCGCTTTCGGTGATGCGGCGGGCCGTGGCCATCAGCAGCGCAAAGCCGAAGTCGGCGGTGGTTTCGGTGAGCACGTCGGGCGCGTTGGTCGCCAGCACGCCGGCGGCGGTCATGGCGTCGATGTCAAAGTTGTTGTAGCCGACGGCCATGTTGGCGCAGATTTTCAGTTCGGGGCAAGCGGCCAGCACTTCGGCGTCGATGCGGTCGCCCCCAGTGGTGAAGGCGCCAGCTTTGCCTTGCAGGTGCGCGATCAGTTCGGCCTTGGACCAGGTGTGGTCGTCCTGGTTGGACTCGACCTCGAAATGCTGCTCAAGCCGGGCAATGACTTCAGGAAAAACGGCGCGGGCAATCAGGATCTTGGGTTTGCTCATGGGGAAGGGTTGCTTTCTTTATTTGAACCAGAGGAAGGTCATGATGACGAACAACGGAATCAGGACACCGCCTGACCACAGCATGTAGCCGAAGAAGCTCGGCATTTTCACGCCACGGTCCTCGGCGATGGCCTTGACCATCAGATTGGGCGCGTTGCCAATGTAGGTGTTGGCGCCCATGAACACCGCACCGGCCGAAATGGCGGCGAGCGTCGGGGCGAAGGTGGTCATCAGCGCCTGCGGGTCGCCGCTGGCGGTGTTGAAGAACACCAGGTAAGTCGGCGCATTGTCTAAAAAGGAGCTGAGTGCGCCGGTAGCCCAGAAGTACATCGCCGGATCGGGCGATCCGTCTGGCCGGGTCACGCTGGACACCACCGCGCCAAAAGGGCCGCTGGCGCCGGCCTTGAGCATGGCGATCACCGGGATGATGGTCAGGAAAATGCCGGCAAACAGCTTGGCGACTTCCACCATCGGTCCCCAGGAAAACTGGTTGTCTGCATGGACCTTTTCAGAGGTGATGCGCAGCGAGATGAAGGTGATGGCAACCAGCCCCGCATCGCGCACCAGGCCGGGCAGACCGACGCGGGTGCCGGCCATGTCGAACGCCACGGGCGACTTCCAGAGGCCGCTGAGCAGCACCAGCCCGGCAACCGCGCCGAGCAGCCAGAAGTTGGCGCCGCCATCAAAGCCGATGCGCCGGGTGTCGGGCGTCGGGTCGAGCGGCCACAGCGCTCTTCGACGATGGTAAAACCACGAATCCAGCGCAAAGAAGATCGCCAGCAGCGAGCCCACCAGAAACAGCGTTTCAGGAAAGATATGCTGCGCGGTCCAGAAAAAATCCACGCCCTTGAGGAAACCCAGGAACAACGGCGGATCACCCAGCGGCGTCAGCGAGCCGCCAGCGTTCGACACGATGAAGATGAAGAACACCACCACATGCGCCTTGTGCGCGCGGTTGTCATTGGCGCGGATCAGAGGCCGGATCAGCAGCATCGAGGCGCCGGTGGTACCCATGAAGCTGGCCAGCACTGCGCCAATACCCAGGAGGGCGGTGTTCAGCCCCGGGCTGCCATGCAGGTTGCCCCGGATGTGAATGCCGCCGGCGACGGTAAAAAGTGCCGTCAGGAGCAGGATGAAGGGAATATATTCCTCCAGCAGCGCATGCATGAAGCTGAACGCCGCCAGGCCGGGGCCGTACATCGCGGCGAAGGGCAGCAAAAAAGCCAGCGAC
Source organism: Polaromonas sp. CG_9.11 (assembly GCF_015752225.1). Classification (NCBI taxonomy): domain Bacteria; kingdom Pseudomonadati; phylum Pseudomonadota; class Betaproteobacteria; order Burkholderiales; family Comamonadaceae; genus Polaromonas; species Polaromonas sp. CG_9.11. Next base: position 232,217 of record NZ_JADOVE010000003.1, on the reverse strand, counting down.
CAGGCGGCCGACACCTTGCCGAAATGGTGATGCCAGAAGAATGGCGCCAGCAGCGGCAGCAGCGCAATTGACAGCAGCAGGCCGGCAAACGGCACGGCAAACAGCGCCGGCAGCACGCTGCCATCGAGCGAGGCAGCGAACGACAGGCCGGGCGACAGGCAAAGTAGCGCAAACGCGGCACTGCAGCGAAGAAATTTCATGGACAGATCAGGTTAAAAGCCCAATACCCGTGGCCGCAGAGCGCGGGCTGCTGGGCTCAGCGTACCGATGCGACATCAAACACCTGGCGCAGGTAGGCCAGGTATTTTTCGTCGTCGCACATGTTCTTGGACGGTGTGTCGGACAGCTTGGCCACCGGCTGGCCATTGCAGCGCACCATCTTGATGACGATCTGCAGCGGCTCGAACCCCAGGTCGTTGGTCAGGTTGGTGCCGATGCCGAAGGCCAGCTGGCAGCGCCCGCGGAACTGGCGGTACAGATCGATGGTGCGGGGTACCGTGAGCGCGTCGCTGAAGATCAGCGTTTTGGTCCTGGGATCGACACGGTTTTTCACGTAGTGGCCGATCATGCGTTCACCCCACTGGAACGGGTCGCCGCTGTCATGGCGGGCGCCGTCGAACAGCTTGCAAAAGTACAGGTCGAAGTCGCGCAGGAAGGCGCTCATGCCGTACACGTCAGACAGCGCAATGCCCAGGTCGCCCCGGTATTCCTTGGCCCACACTTCAAAGCCGAACACTTGGCTGTCGCGCAAGCGCGGCCCCAGCGCCTGGCAGGCCTGCAAGTACTCATGCGCCATCGTGCCCAGCGGGGTCAAGCCGAGCTTCATGGCGAACAGCACGTTGCTGGTGCCGGCCAGTTGCCCTTCCGCGCCGCTGCCCAGGCGGGTGAGCAGCGTGCGCAGCACTTCTTCATGCCAGGCCTTGCTGAAACGCCGGCGCGTGCCGTAGTCGGCGATCTTGAGTTCCGCAAGGCTCCTGACCTGCAGTTGTCCGATCTTGGTTTCCAGGCGCTTTCGGCCATCGGCGAGGTCGGGCTGCTTTTGCGTGTTGCGGAAATAGACCTCGTTGATGATGGCCAGCACCGGAATCTCGAACAGGATGGTGTGCAGCCACGGGCCCTTGATCAGGACTTCGATCTCGCCCGAAGGCAGGGCCTTGACGCTGACATACTTTTCACTGAGCCGGAAGATCGCCAGGAAATCGACAAAGTCGCTCTTGATGAAACGCATGGCCTTCAGGTAGCTCAGTTCAGCATCCTGGAACTGCAGGCTGCACAGCCCGCGGATTTCCTCGCGAATCTCGTGCACGTAGAACGACAGGTCGCCGATTCCGGGCGCGCCGGCGTTGCGGCACTTGAACTTGTATTCCACCTCGGCAGCGGGGAACTGGTGCAGGACCACCTGCATCATGGTGAACTTGTACAGGTCGGTGTCGAGCAGGCTGGTGATGATCATGGTGAACCCTGGAGCCGCGTGGGGCGGAATGCGTTGCGCCAAGCCCGCTGCCGGGCCTGGCACTTCTTGACGGTGGTTGCAGGGGGCAATCAGGTGCCGAGAAAGTCCACTTCGAACAGCAAGGTAGCGTTCGGCGGAATCGCGCCGCCCGCGCCACGCGCGCCGTAGCCGAGCGCTGCCGGAATCACCAGGCGGCGCGTCCCGCCAACCGACATGCCCTGCACGCCCTCGTCCCATCCCTTGATGACTTCACCGGCACCGAGCGAGAACTGGAAGGGCTGGCCACGGTCCTTGCTGGAGTCGAATTTCTTGCCCTGCACGCCGTCGTTGTAGAGCCAGCCGGTGTAATGCACCTTGACGTATTGGCCGGCCTTGGCGATGGCGCCGGTGCCCAGCACGGTGTCTTCGTACTGCAGTCCCGAGGCGGTGGTGGTCGTCGTCATGGCAATGTCCTTTGTAGCGATGGATTGAAAAATGAATGAGCACCCAGAACGGGCTCATTTCACGAGTCTCTGACTTTACCCGCAACCAGCCACAGCAAACGGTCGGCGCGCGAGGCCAGCAGACGATTTTGCTCGACGACGAGCAGCGCCATGCCTTCGTCCCGGAGGGCCAGCAGGGCATCGCGGATCGACGCTACCAGCACCGGCGCAATGCCTTCGCAGGGCTCGTCGAGCAGCAGGACTTTCGGGCCGGTCATCAGGGTGCGGGCAATCGCCAGCATCTGCTGCTGGCCGCCGCTCATCTGCGCGGCGGGCCGGTTGAGCAGGGTTTTGAGGACCGGAAACAGGTCCAGCGCCCGGGCTTCATGCGCCCTGGCATCGCGGGCGGCGGCGACATGCAGGTTTTCGCGCACCGTCAGTTCGGTGAACAGCCGCCGGTCTTCGGCGACATAACCCAGTCCGGCCTGGGCGCGCCGGTGGGTTTCCCAGCGTTCGACAGTGGCCGTGCCGGACGGCATCTGGTAACGAATCGTGCCCTCGGTACGCACGTCCAGGCCCATTAGCGCCTTGAGCAGCGTTGATTTACCCGCGCCGTTCAGCCCTTGCAACACGACCATCTCTCCGGCTGCCACGCCAAGCGACACCTCGAACAAGGCTTGCGCCGGCCCATAGAAGGCGCTGAGCCTGTCGATCTCAAGCATGCGCAGCTCCTTTGGCATTTGTGGCAGCACCGGCATCGTCCAGACCATCGCCAAGGTAGAGCCGGCGCACGTCGGCATCGCGGGAAATTTCGTCAAACGAGCCCTGCGCCGCCAGCCGGCCCTCGATCAGCACAAGCACCCGGTCGGCGACACCGGCCACGGCGTCCATGTTGTGCTCGGTATAGAGCACGGCCATGCCTTGAGCGGCCAGCTTTTTCACCCATTGCATCAGGCTGGCGCGCTCGGCTTCAGAGAGGCCGGCGGCCGGTTCGTCGAGCAGCAGCAGTTTGGGCGCGGCGGCCAGCGCCATGGCGAGTTCAAGCCGCTTTTTGGCGCCGTAGGCCAGGCTCGCCACGTCCTCGCCGGCGGCATCGCGCAGACCGGCCTGGTCCAGCAGCGCCCTGGCCGCCCCGACCGACTGCCGGTCCAGAAGTTTAAAGGCCGAAATGGCATTTTGCGCACTACTGGCCTGTACGGCCAGCTGCACATTTTGTAGCACGGTCAGCGCTTCAAAGACCTGCGCCACCTGAAAGGTGCGCGCCACGCCGTGGCGCAGGCGCGCGGCCGGCGCCAGCCTTTCCAGCGCCTGGCCGTTCCACAGGATGCGGCCGCCGGTCAGCGGGTACTGGCCGGCAATGCAGGCAAAGCAGGTCGATTTGCCTGCGCCGTTGGGACCGATCAGCGCCACGCATTCACCCGCCGCAACGTCGAAGCTCACGCCATCGACCGCATGGATGCCGCCAAAATACTTCACCAGCCCTTGCACTTGCAGCATCAGCGCGTCCCCCCATTGGCACGCCGGCCGCTGACGCGGTGCAGCAGGCCCAGCAACCCGGACGGCGAAGCCACCATGATCAGCATGATGAACAGGCCCAACAGGCCGCGCCAATACGTCACTTCACGGCCCAGTTCGGCGCCCAGGTAGCTCAGCACCACGCTGCCCACCACCGCGCCCCAGAGCTGGTGCACGCCGCCGAGCAACACCACCAGCAGTGCATCGACCGAGGTGGACACGGCCGCCAGCGACGGAAACACCGCGCCCTTGTGCGCAGCGAACAACCCGCCCGCCAGGCCCGCCAGCACCGCGCTTTCCACAAACACCCGGTACTTGAGCCAGCCTACTGACAGGCCGGACGCGGCAGCGCGAAGCGGCGCATCGCGCACCGCCTGAAGCGCCGCGCCCATCACTGAGCGACCGAGGAACCGCAGCGCGAATACGGCGATCAAGGCCAGCGCCACCAGCAGCGCATAAAACAGCGGCCGGCCGTCATCGCTCACCAGCCGAAGGCCTATCAGCCCGTTGTCGCCACCCGTGAGGCCCACCCACTGCGTCGCGCCGGCCCAGACCACCTGCGCCAGCGCCAGCGACAGCATCGCCAGGTAGACGCCGCTGCTGCGTACCACCGCCGCGCCGAACACTGCGGCCACGGCCAGCGCGGCGCCGCAGCCCACGGCCAGCGCGACCGGAAGCGTGGCGCCCCACAGGCTGTGCGACAACGCCGCACCATAGGCGCCGAGCGCAAAAAACGCTGCATGGCCAAAACTGACCAGCCCGCCCAGGGACATCATGGCCTGCAGGCTGATGCCGAAAATCATCAGGATCAAGCCGTCGGCGGCCAGCGCCTGCCAGTAGGCCCCGCCAGACCAGGCCAACGCAGCGAGCAAGGCAAACGCCAGCGCGATCATCGCGGTCCAGCCGCGCCCCAGCCGAAGGCCGCGAAACTTCTGCGCCGCCTCGCGGTTGCCGCCGTGGTCCAGCGATGCAGTCGGTCCGCCCTTGAGCCCCTGCGGCCTGAACACCAGCACCACCGCCATGGTCAGGAATACCACCACCAGCGTGGCCTGCGGAAACCAGGCGGTGCCGAAGGCATGCACCAAGCCGATCAGCAGCGCGGCCACAAAGGCGCCGCCAATACTGCCCAGCCCGCCGGTGACGACGACAACGAAGGTCTCGACGATCACGTTCATGTCCATCTGCAGATGTGCCGGTTCGCGCGGCAGCTGCAGCGCGCCGCCCAATCCGGCCAGCGCGCAGCCCAGCACCACCGCGCCCAGCATCAGCGGCCTGGGGTTCACGCCCAGCGCCGCCAGCATGGCGCGGTCCTGCGTGGCGGCGCGCAGCCGCTGGCCAAACAGCGAACGGCGCAGCAGCACATGCAGCCCCCACCAGACCAGCGGCCCGAGCGCGATCATGGCCAACTGGTACACAGGAAAAAATTCGTCGCCGATCTGCACCGAGCCCTTGAGCCCGGGAAAGCGTGGCGCAAACACCTCGTCCGGCCCGAAGCCCCATTGCATCGCGTCATGCATCGCCAGACTCAGACCGAAGGTCGCCACCAGCTGGTACAGCTCGGGCGCGCCCGACATTCGTCTTAACAGGAAGAATTCGGCAATGGCACCCGCCCCTGCTGCGCAGGCAGCTCCCAGAAGAATAGCAAGCATGTACAGCGGCAGACTTTCGCCCCAGGCCGGAAACCAGTCGGTGACCCAGTGCGCGGTGAACAGCGCGCCCAGCATGAAAAAGCTGCCATGCGCGAAATTGACGATCCGCGTGACGCCGAAAATCAGCGTCAGCCCCGCCGCCATCAAAAACAGCGTGGTCGCGTAAGACAGTCCGCCGAGCAGTTGGACGACGGAAAAGCTCACTGAATCACTCTAGCCAATTAGTGAACTCGGCCGCGCTCACGCGCGGCGTGCGAAAGGTGTTGACCAGCGCCGATTCGTCGGCATAGCCGAGCGACATGCCGCAGACCAGCATCTCGTCGTCGCCCGCGCCGATGTGCGGCATGATGATCTTGGCAAAGCCGTTCCAGGCCGCCTGCGGGCAGGTATGCAGGCCATGGCCGCGCGCGGCGACCATGAAGTTTTGCATAAACATGCCGTAGTCCAGCAGCGAGCCCCGGCCCATCACCCGGTCCAGGGTGAACATCAGCCCGACCGGCGCATCAAAAAAACGGTAGTTGCGCTGGTGCTGCGCATGCATCTTGTCCTTGTCGCCCTTGGTGATGCCCAGCAGGCCGTACAGCCCCCAGCCATTCTCGCGCCGGCGGTCAATGTAGGGCGACACCCATTTCTCCGGGTAATAGTCGTATTCCTCCTGATACTCGGCCGCCAGCGCCGGGTTGTCGCGCAGCGCGTCATGGGCGCGGCAGACTTTTTCAACCAGACTGTCCTTGCTCGCGCCCTGGAGCACGTAGGCTTTCCATGGCTGCGTGTTGGTGCCCGACGGCGCGCGGCTGGCCAGTTCGAGCAAATGCAGAATCAGCGCGCGCGGCACCGGCGCGGGCAGGAACTCGCGCATCGACTGACGGCTTTCGATAGCGCGATCGACCGCATTGACGGGCGGCTGGCAGGCGCTGCTCGGCGCGTCGTCGGGCGCAAAATCGCCCGCGACGACAGGGTGGACGGAAGAATCGGTTGGGTTCATTTCAGCAGCTCCAGGACAGACAGTAATTCAGGTGGCAGACGGCTTGCCGGCCGACGCGTGGCGCGGTCGACGTACACATGGATGAAATGGCCCCGGGCCGCACACGGCAGGTTGTCATCGGCCGGGAACAGCGCGACCTCGTAGCGCACGCTGGAGGCGCCGGCATGCGCCACCCGGATGCCGGCCACCACCGCTTCGGGAAACGCCAGCGGCGAAAAATAGTTGCAGCAGGTTTCGACCACCAGGCCAATCACGCTGCCGGCATGGATGTCCAGCGCGCCGCGCTCGATCAGCAGGCCGTTGACGGCAGTGTCGAACCAGCTGTAATAAACGACGTTGTTGACATGCCCGTAAAGGTCGTTGTCGGACCAGCGGGTGCCGATGGCCCGAAAGGCCCGGTAATCGCTGCGGTATTCGGGCTGGGGTCGGGGAGTCAGGCTCATGGGAACGCTATTTTGCCAGCGCATCAACCGGCCGATTGCCACCGGCGCCAATATTCAAGCGCCACGCGGTAGGTGTTGACCTGCACCTGCACGGTGTCGTCGATGTTCACGCCATAGCCCCCGGCCATTGAAAAAGCCAGTGGAATCCGCCGTTGCCAAGCCCAGTCAAACACCCGCCGGTCGCGCGCCTCCAGGCCGTCGAAGCTCAGGCTCAACCGTCCCAGGCGGTCGCCTTCGTACGGGTCGGCGCCGGCCAGGAACAGGACCAGACCGGGTTCAAAACGCCGATCCAACTCGTCCAGCGCATGTTCCAGCGCCTGCAGGTAAGGCGCGTCCAGGCAGCCATCGGGCAATTCGACATCCAGATCGCTCGCCTCCTTGCGAAACGGAAAATTCTTTTCGCCATGCAGCGACAGCGTGAACACGCTGGCGTCGCCAGCAAAGATGCTGGCCGTGCCATTGCCCTGGTGCACGTCCAGGTCAACCACCGCGACCTGCAGCGGCCGGCGCGCCTGGCGGTGCTGCCGCGCCCATTCGGCCTGCATCAGCCGCGCGGCCACCGCCGAATCGTTGAACACGCAAAAACCACCACCCTTGCCTGCGTAGGCATGGTGGGTTCCGCCTGCAAGGTTGGCGGCAATGCCCTCGGGTCGGGCACCCGGCGCCAGCCCCAAAGCTGTCCGCGCCGCCATCACAGTGGCGCCAGCCGAACGCCTGGCGCGCTCGGCCATAGCCAGGCTCCAGGGAAAGCCGATCTCGCGCTGCGCCGGCGCCGGCAGCGTGCCCAGGGCGATGGCCTCTATATAGGCAGGCGTGTGCACCAGCGCCAGTTCGCCATCGCTGGCAGCCGGTGCCGGGCCCAGACGGACCCCGGGCAACTCTCCGACCAGCCGCTCACGCAGCAGTCTGTACTTGGGCATGGGAAAGCGGTGTCCGACGGGCAACGGCAATACAAAGTGGTCGGCGTAGAAGGCTTGCACGAGAGGTGATCCTGAAACAACTGATTTAAATCAGAGTAACCTATCTATATTGGTGCGTTGCAGCAAAATATATTTGCAAAAGGACGGGTTTCTCCTATAATCAATTCCATGTTGCAGTGCAGCAATTCAGCGCAAAGCAACTACTAACCTTTAACGACACATTTGGAGATTAACTATGCTGACCGCTGAACAACTCATGGCTTCCCACAAAGCAAACATCGAAACCCTGTTTGGTCTGACCCAGAAAGCCTTCGAAGGCGTTGAAAAACTGGTCGAACTGAACGTTCAGGCCACCAAGGCTGCCCTGGCCGAAACCGCCAATAACGCACAAGCCGTCATGGGCGTCAAGGACGCACAGGAACTGCTTGCGCTGCAAGCCAGCATGGTCCAGCCTCTGGCTGAAAAAACCGCCGCCTACAGCCGACATCTGTACGACATCGCCCAGTCCGCCGGCGCTGAGATCAGCAAGACTTTCGAAGGCCAGACCGCTGAAGCCCAGAAGAAATTTGCCGACCTGGTCGAAAGCGCCACCCAGAATGCACCTGCCGGTTCCGAAACCGCAGTGACCATGATGAAAAGCGCCATGACCGCCGCCAACACGGCTTTTGAATCGGTGCAAAAAGCCGTCAAGCAAGCCGGCGACATGGCCGAGACGAACTTCAACACGGTGTCCGAGTCTGCCTTGAGCGCCAGCAAGGCCACTTCCAAGAAGCGTTGATTCCAATTTGCTGTTTTCGGTGCCCGGCGCACCTTGAAAGCAGATGGAGTCTGCTTCGTGAGGCAGGTCTGAATTGACCGGTTTCAACCAGTTGTCTCCTCGGTTCCTTGCAGAAACGTCTGGTTTCGCGGTTCCGTTCAGGCCCAGTCTCGCGACTGGGCTTTTTTTTGATAAAATCAGCCTTTTGCGCAGGCGCAGCAAGCCTGAATAGCTATTGAAAGATAAGCAAACCCGATCAAGAGTTCAGGGTCTGGTCGTGATGCCGGCAGCCAGCCGGGCCTTCAACGCCGGAAGCGCCGCCAGCATCGCCGCCCTGCCCGATTCAATCGCCAGCTTGCGGGCCGAGAAATCGGCGCTCTTCAGCCCTGCTTGCGAAGGCCGCACCACCACATCGGCTTCCTTCAATTCGTACTGGTTGATACTTTTCCCCATGATGGAAAAGGTCTGCAGCAGGATTTGAAGCGTGTCACCCGCCGGGTTGCCTTCGGGCGGGTTTGAAATATCGACCGCGATCACGATGTCGGCGCCCATCTGCCGGGCAAAGCGCACCGGCACCGGCGACACCAGGCCACCATCGACATATTCATGCCCGCTGATCCTGACTGGCACGAACACCGCAGGCACCGCGCTGGACGCCCGCACCGCCGTGCCGGTGTCGCCGCTGCGAAACAGCACTGCCTGGCCGCTGTTGAGGTCGGTGGCCACGATGCCCAGCGGAATCGCCATGTTCTCAATCAGGCGTCCGTCCACCAGCTGGTTGACATAGCGGCCCAGCGCATCACCGCGAAACATGCCCTTGCCGATGATCGGCAGCATCCAGTCGGTCATTGCCACTTCCTCCATGCCCATGGCTGTCTGCTGCAACTGCGCGCCGGTCTTGCCAGTGGCGTAAATCGCCGCGACCAGGCTGCCGGCCGAGGTGCCCACCACCATCTGCGGCCGCAGCCCGGCTTCTTCGAGCACCGCGATCACGCCAACGTGGGCAAATCCGCGCGCCGCGCCGCCGCCCAGCGCCAGGCCGATCTTCAACGGCTTCCTGACGCCAGGCAACGTGACCGCATCCGGCGCGGCTGGCTTGACGGGCGCCACCGGTGTCGTGGTGCAGCCCGCACCGAGCATGGCGGGCAGCAGCAGCTTGACCAGCCATCTTGCCCAAAACCTGCATGTCAGGCGCGCATCGGCGGCTTGGTCTGGAGTGAGTTTTTCGACCGAAAAGATATTGCGACTTATTCGCATTTGCATTAGACTCATTAACTTTCAAGCTTTCAGGAATTCTCAACATGATTAAAAGTGCGCCAGTTTTTAGCGGTCTTGCCCTTGCTGCTGCTGCCTTGATGGGTGCGGCGGGCAACGCAAGCGCCCAAGAGCAGGTGGTCAACCTGTATTCTGCCCGCCACTACCAGACCGACGAGGCGCTTTACAGCAATTTCACCCAGGCCACCGGCATCAAGGTGAACCGGGTCGATGCCGACGATGCCGGCATCCTGGCGCGCCTGAAGGCCGAAGGCGCGGCGTCGCCGGCCGACGTGATCCTGCTGGTCGATGCGGCACGTCTTTGGAAAGGCGATATTGAGGGCCTGTTCAAGCCGATCAAGTCGCCCACGCTGGAAGCGGCCATTCCGGTCAACCTGCGGGCCAAGGCCAGTCCTGAAGGCACGACATGGTTCGGCTTTTCCACCCGCGCCCGCGTGGTGGTGTATGACAAACTGAAGGTCAAGAAGACCGATGTTGACACCTACGAGGAACTGGCCGACCCGAAAAACAAGGGCTTGCTGTGCACCCGTTCGGGCGCGCACCCCTACAACCTGTCGCTGTTTTCAGCCGTCACCGAGCACCTGGGCGCAGCCAAGGCTGAGCAGTGGCTCAAGGGCCTGGTCGCCAACATGGCGCGCGACCCCAAGGGCGGCGACACCGACCAGATCAAGGCCGTGGCCAGCGGTGAATGCGGCGTGGCGCTGACCAACACGTATTACCTGGCGCGCATCATGCGATCCAACGCGCCCGAAGACAAACTGCTGGCTGAGCGCGTCGGCGTGGTGTTTCCGAACCAGGAAACCTGGGGCACGCATGTGAACATTGCCGGCGCCGCCGTGGCAAAGAATGCCAAGCACGAGGCCAATGCGGTCAAGTTCATGGAATACCTGGCCACCCCGGAGGCGCAAAACTATTTTGCCAACGGCAACAACGAATGGCCTGCCGTGGCCAGCGTGAAGGTCAACAACCCGGCGCTGCAGGCCATGACCGGCGGCAGTTTCAAGTCGGAAACCATTCCGGTCAGCGTTATCGGCTACAACCAGGTCAAGGTGCAGCAGATGCTCGACCGCGTGGGTTACAAATAATCGGATCATTGGTTACTGCCTGAGGGCAAGCCCGGCCGTTGAAAGACGGCCGGGCTTTTTCATGCGCGATAATTCGCAGCTGAATTGACGTTGACGTAAACGTCAAATCGCTTGACCGACTTTCCTTTCCCATTTTTCACCCTTTCAATTTCAAGGAACATCCCATGGACATCGCAGGCAAGGTATTTATCGTCACCGGTGGCGCATCAGGGCTGGGCGAAGGCACAGCACGCATGCTCGTCGCCAACGGCGGCAAGGTCGTGATTGCCGACATGCAGGCTGAAAAAGGCGAAGCCATCGCCAAAGAGTTGGGCGAAGGAAATGCTGCTTTCGTCAAGTGCGACGTGAGCCAGGAAGCCGACGGCCAGGCCGTGGTGGCCAGAGCCGTGTCCATGGGCAAGCTGATGGGCCTGGTCAACTGCGCCGGCATTGCACCGGCAGAAAAAACCGTCGGCAAGAATGGCGCGCACAGCCTGGCCGTGTTCAGCAAGACCATCACCGTCAACCTGGTGGGCAGCTTCAACATGATCCGTCTGGCGTCCGAAGCCATGAGCAAGAACGAACCCGAAGCCACCGGCGAGCGCGGCGTCTTGATTTCTACCGCCTCCGTGGCAGCCTACGACGGCCAGATGGGCCAGGCTGCCTACAGCGCCTCCAAGGGAGGCGTGGTCGGCATGACGCTGCCCATCGCCCGTGACCTGGCACGCAACGGCATCCGCAACATGACGATCGCCCCCGGCATTTTCGGCACGCCGATGATGTTCGGCATGCCGCAGGAAGTGCAGGATTCGCTGGCCGCCTCGGTGCCGTTTCCCTCGCGCCTGGGCACGCCGCAGGACTATGCCAAGCTGGCCAGGCACATCTTTGAAAACGACATGCTCAACGGCGAAGTGATCCGCCTTGATGGCGCGATCCGCTTGGCTCCGCGCTGAAAACATCTGCGCCGCCGGCAACGGACGGCGCTGCAGGCACTCTCTTTTTGATAGCTGGCTATGCCGAACCACCTTGCGCAAACGGCATGAAGGAGCATTAAACCCCGCGCTTTCCTTGGCATACGGTGCGGCGTCACGTACCATTGCGCTTCATCACTTCCCGAGGAAATTGCATGAAACGCCTGCTGACTTCCGTTGCCCTGGCCGCCTTGCTCGCGGCCTGCGCCAGTCCTTCCACCACCCCGTTTTCCTACAACGCGCCCGTGCAGCAGCCCGAGGGCTCTTCGGGCTTCACGCCCAAGCCGGGCTGGGCCGCCACGAAATTTGCCGTCGCTGCGGCCAATCCGCTGGCCACTGACGCCGGCTACCAGATATTGAAAGCCGGCGGCTCGGCGATTGACGCGGCCATTGCGGTGCAAATGGTGCTCTCGCTGGTCGAGCCACAATCAAGCGGCATCGGCGGCGGCGCATTTTTGCTGCATTCCAATGGCGCTGCGGTGGAAGCCTTTGATGGCCGTGAAACCGCACCAGCCTCGGCCAACGAAAACCTCTTCATCGGCGCCGATGGCAAGCCCATCCCGTTTTACGACGGTGTGGTCGGCGGCCGCTCGGTCGGCACGCCGGGCACGGTGCGCATGCTGGAAATGGCGCACAAGCAATACGGCAAGCTGCCGTGGGCCACATTGTTCGGGCCCGCCATTGCGCTGGCCGACAACGGCTTCAAGGTCAGCGCCCGGCTGGGCACGCTGCTCAAGGACGAAAAATACCTGAAGAACGACCGCACGGCAGCCGCCTACTTCTACAAGCCAGACGGCTCGCCGGTCGAGATGGGCACTACCCTGCGCAACCCGGCCCTGGCCGACGTGCTGCGGCAAATCGCCAGCCAGGGCTCCAGCGCGCTGCTGACAGGGCCGGTCGCCCAGTCCATCGTGGCCAAGGTGCAAGGCCACCCGGGCAACCCCGGCAAGCTGGACATGAACGACCTGGCCGGCTACCAGCCAAAAAAACGCGAGCCGATTTGCACCGACTACACCGCACGCGGCAAGGCTTACCTGCTGTGCGGCATGCCGCCGCCGAGTTCAGGCGCCATCGCCATCGGGCAGATCCTGGGCATCCTGAACAACACGCCAGCCGCCACGCTCGGCCTGGTGACCGGCATGGGCGGCGTGCCCGGCACCACCGGGCCCACGCCTTCGGCCGACTGGCTGCACCTGTACACCGAAGCCTCGCGGCTGGCCTTTGCCGACCGGGCGCAGTTCCTGGGCGACCCGGACTTCGTGCAGCCCCCCGGCGGCAGCTGGATGAGCCTGCTGGCGCCCGCCTACCTGAGCGAGCGTGCCAAGCTGATCCAGCCAAGCGGCCCGAGCATGAAAAACGCCAAGCCCGGCGTTCCGGGCGCGGTCAGCAAAGCGTATGCCGCCATGCCGGACCAGCCTGAATACGGCACTTCGCACATCAGCATCGTTGACAGCTTCGGCAACGCGATTGCCATGACGACCACGATCGAGGACCAGTTCGGCTCGCGACTGATGACCGACGGCGGCACCGGCAAGACGGGCGGCTTTTTGCTGAACAACGAACTGACCGACTTCAGCTTCGCGCCGACGGACGCCGAAGGCAAGCCGGTCGCCAACCGGGTGCAGGCCGGCAAGCGGCCGCGCTCGTCAATGGCGCCGACACTGGTGTTCGACAAGGCGACCGGCCAGCTCGTCATGAGCGGTGGCAGCCCTGGCGGCGCGCTGATCATCCATTTCACCGCCAAGACGCTGTATGGCGTGCTGAACTGGGGACTGATGCCGCAGCAGGCCATCGACCTGCCCAACTTTGCGTCGCTGAACGGACCGACGCTGCTGGAAGAAAAGCGCTTTGCGCCGGCCACGGTCGAAGCGCTACGCGCGCGCGGCGCCGAAGTGCGCGAGCAGCCCATGACCAGCGGCCTGCAGGCCATCACGCGCGGCCAGGCCCATGGCATGACGCTCTGGCTGGGCGGCGCCGATCCCCGGCGTGAAGGCCTGGTGATGGGGGATTGATGACAAAAAAGCCTGATTAGCTACGTGCATCAGACGTTTTTCCCCTGTCATTTACGCGAAGGCGGGAATCCAATGTTCGATGCCCAGCGGCGGCTGTATTCCCGCCTTCGCGGGAATGACGGCTTTCACTGTCTGAGGCATGTACCCAATCAGGTAAAAAAAGCTTTACCCGCTTGTCTGCCCGTCAAAAGCTGCTATCCATTCAGTAGCGATTCTTGCTTCAGGCGCCACGGCGGCTGAAGCGACCTGCGCCCCTGGGCCAAGCCGATACTCACGACTTCACCGAACCGGTTTGCAGCGGTTCGGCCGGTGCATCGGGTCCGACTTCTGCGATCCGCTCATACTCCGAAATCACCTGCGCGCCCAGCAGCAGCAGCGTGGCGGCAATTTCCAGGCTGAGCAGCACGACGATGGCGGTGGTCAGTGAGCCATACACCAGTCCGACCTGCGACAGCGTGGCGAAGTACCAGACCAGCCCATGGCGCGTCACTTCCCACAACAGCGCGGCCGTCACGCCGCCCATCAGCGCCCGCCGCAGGGACAGCTGGCCCACCGGCATCACCAGGTAGACCGAAGTCAGCACGAAGATTTCGCCGGTCAGTCCCAGCAGGTAAAGCAAAATGCCTGAAAAACCGCTCAGCGACCAGCTCGCACCCAGGAATTCGAGGCGCTTGTCGCCCAGCGCCTGAAAGCTTCCGGCCACCAGCGTCATCAGCAAGAAACCCAGACCCAGGCAAAAAATGTAGCAATACGGCAGCACGGCCGACACCAGGAAATGCCGCCGCCGGATCGCCACTCGGTGCAGGAAAATCACCGACATCGCGTTTTCCAGGACGGTGAAGGCCAGCGAGCTGAAAAACAGCATCGTGACCAGCAGCACCCAGCCCATGACCTCCCGGTGCGCCAGGAAATTGGTCAGTTCGTTGACGATGAACCGGGACTCTCCCGGTGCCAGCCAGCCGATGTAGCGGCCGAGCGATGCCAGCAACGCGGCCTGGTCGATGACATGCGACAGCGCAATCGCAATCAATATCAGCAGCGGAACAATCGACAGCAGGGCGTAGTAAGCCACCGCGCCGGCCAGCAGCAAACCCTGGTTCGCGCGAAAGCCCTTGATGATCTGCCAGGCAAAGGCGCCAGGGTGGCGCAGCACGTAAGCAGCCTGCGGGTCAAGCGTCATGAAGGGGGCCTGGGGTCGAGGACAGTTGAAAAAGGGAGGGATTCATTATGCGGGGCGGGCGGCAGGCCGGACAACGCCTTCCGCCCAATCCCTTGTAGGCAGCTGTGCTTAAATTGGCGTTCAACTTTTCTGACCCATGGCCATTCCCCAATCATTCATCCAGGAGCTTTTAGCCCGCGCCGACGTGGTCGACATCGTCGGGCGTTACGTGCAGCTCAAAAAAGGCGGCGCCAACTTCATGGGCCTGTGCCCGTTCCACGGCGAAAAATCACCGTCTTTCAGCGTCAGCCCGTCCAAGCAGTTCTACCATTGCTTTGGCTGCGGCAAGAACGGAAACGCCATCAGTTTCCTGATGGACCATGCTGGCATGACTTTTATCGAAGCGGTGAAAGACCTGGCCCAGCAATACGGCCTGCAGGTGCCCGAAGACGACGTTTCACCCCAGGACCGCGCCCGGGCAGCGCAGGTACGCGAGCAGCAGGCGACGCTGACCAGTGTGCTGGAAAAAGCCGGCCTGGCCTACATCCGGCAGTTGCGCACCTCGGAGCACGCAATCCAGTACTTTAAGCGGCGCGGTGTGTCGGGTGAAATTGCCAAGACCTTCGGCCTCGGTTACGCCCCCGAAGGCTGGCGCAGCCTGGCCAGCGTGTTTCCCGACTACAACGACTCCTTGCTGGTGGAAAGCGGGTTGGTCATCACCGGCGAACCTGGAGAAGAAAACGCCGCTGGCGAGGCCAAGCGCTACGACCGTTTCCGCGACCGGATCATGTTTCCGATCCGCAACGTCAAGGGCGAATGCATCGGTTTTGGCGGCCGCGTGCTGGGCGACGACAAGCCCAAATACCTCAATTCGCCCGAAACGCCGGTGTTCAGCAAGGGCCGCGAGCTGTATGGCCTGTTCGAGGCGCGCACGGCCTTGCGCCAGCACGGCTACGCGCTGGTCACCGAAGGCTATATGGATGTGGTCGCGCTGGCGCAGCTGGGCTTTCCCAATGCGGTCGCCACGCTGGGCACCGCGTGCACCTCGGAGCACGTGCAAAAACTGTTCCGCTTCACCGATTCGGTGGTGTTCAGCTTTGACGGCGACAGCGCCGGCCGGCGTGCAGCGCACAAGGCGCTCGACGCCGCCCTGCCCTTTGCAAGCGACGTGCGCACCGTCAAGTTCCTGTTTCTGCCAGCCGAGCATGACCCGGACAGCTTCATTCGCGAGCACGGCCAGGAAGGTTTTGCCGCTTATGTCAGCAAGGCAGTGCCGCTGAGCCGCTTCCTGCTGGAAGCCGCAGGCGAAGGCTGCGACCTGGACACCGCCGAGGGACGCGCGCACATGGCCAGCAATGCCCGGCCGCTCTGGACTGCGCTGCCCGAAGGCATGCTCAAGCCGCAGTTGCTGGCAGAGATCGCTGACCAGGTGATGATTGACAGCCGCGAACTTCTCCACCTCTGGCAAACCGCATCCGGCGGACGTAAAGCCCATTACAAAAAAACTGGCGGTTTACCCGCGTCCAGCCCGGGCTTTCCGGCCAAGGCGGTGCCCGACCTGGACCACGGCATGCCTGCGTTTGGAGACTACCTGCCGATGGACCGGCATGACGATGCCGATTACGCCGCCTCAGAGCCCTACTTTTCGCAGCCGTCTTCTTATGCCCCGTCACCGGCAGCGCCCTCGGGCAAGCCGGGAAAGTTCGGCCGCAAGCCTTTCACCCCCGGCACTGCGCCGCGCCGCGTGACAGGCCGCATCCTGCCGGCCAGCCGCGAGGACCGGGTGCTCCGGCTGCTGCTGACCGAGCCGCAAAGCTGGGACCGGCTCAGCACCGAGGAGCACCAGTTGCTGCTCGGACTGCCGGCGCCGCACGGCGCGCTGTTTGCCTGGCTGGAAAGCCAACTGCACGAGCATGGTCCGCAATCCTGGGCCGCGTTGCGCGAAGGTTTGCGCGGCCACGCCCATGAGCACCATGCCGTGGCGCAGTTTGCCGAAGTGCTGGAAGGCGTGGACTACGACTGGGGCGAAACCCGCCGGATATTGGCGCAGCTTCAGCAAATCCGGCACGACAGTGAAATTGCCGATCTGGCTGCGCGCGCGCCAAATGACCCAGCCGTGCTGGAGCGATTACGCGAGCTCCTGGCGCAATCACGCACCCAAAGCACCCCTTCGAAACCCGCATGAACACTGGATTAATTCGTAATTGAGGGTATAATCCGAATTTTTCCGGCAAGCGCGACAGCAGCACCTCCGGCACCGGCCCCCTTTGAGCCAAGGGAAACTCCACAGGAGACGGCCAACGCACCGCAAGGACTGCATTCCAAATGTTCGCCCAAACAGCTTGCCTAAAACTTTTAGCGTCCTTGTGCCAAGGCACAGGTTGACTTGATTTTTTACCGTTTCCGATTTGAATTCTGAATTTTTGCCTCTGGTGTTTTGACTGTGGTCGGTGCACCAGTGCTTGGATGATGTGCCCGGTTTAGAGGTTGAAAAAACTGAAAAAACCGCCATATCCATCCCAAGCAGTGATGAACTAGCCTCGCCAGGCAAAAATTCCTTGAATTCTGCGAAAACCGATATGCCCTTGAAGAAAGTTCCTGCCGTGCAGCCCAAATCCACCCAAGCCCAACTTCTCGCCGCTGCAGACGCCCTGCTCAAAGGCGCTGCGCCTGCCAAAAAAAAACCCGGCCGCCCGCCCAAGGCGCCTGCGGCCGAAGGCGCCCCAGCGGCTGCAGCCGTGCCAAAGCGCGGCCGAAAAACCAAGGAATCGGGACTCGATGGTGATGAAGACATGTCGGACATCGAAGCCGAGTTTGCCGAAGAGCCGGCAGCGGTCGAGGTGACGGCCACGGTTGAAAAGGTCAAGCCATTGCGCATGAAGATCAGCAAGGCGAAAGAGCGCGCCTTGATGAAGGAGTTCGGCCTGGACGAAACGGTCCTGTCCGAAGAAGACATCCTCAAGCGCCGCGTGCGCCTGAAAACCCTGATCAAGCTCGGCAAGACACGCGGCTATCTCACGCACGGCGAAATCTCCGACCACCTTCCCGACAAGCTGGTCGATGCCGAGACGCTGGAAGTTGTCATCAACATGCTCAACGACATGGGCGTGGCCGTGTACGAACAGGCGCCGGACGCCGAAACCCTGCTGCTCAATAACACCGGCGCCACCGTGGCCACGGAAGAGGAAGCTGAGGAAGAAGCCGAAGCCGCCCTGTCCACCGTGGACAGCGAATTTGGCCGCACCACTGACCCGGTCCGCATGTACATGCGTGAAATGGGCACGGTCGAACTCTTGACGCGAGAAGGCGAAATCGAAATCGCCAAGCGGATCGAGGGGGGCCTGATGCGCATGATGGAAGCCATCTCGGAAAGCCCGGCGACGATCGCCGAAATCATGCGGCTGGCCGAAGAAATCCGCGAAGGCAAGGTTGTCATTTCTACCGTGGTCGATGGTTTTTCCAACCCCAATGAGGCCGATGACTATGTGGCGGAAGAAGACTTCGACGAATTCGACGAAGACGACGATGACGACGGCAAGGGCGGCTCCAAGGCGCTGACCAAGAAGCTCGAAGAGCTGAAAAAGGAAGCGCTCAGCCGTTTCGAGAAAGTCGGCGCGTATGCGGAAAAAGTCCAGAAGACCTATGAAAAGGAAGGCTACGGCACGCCTGTTTACCTGAAAACGCAAAAAGCCCTCAGCGACGAGCTGATGACCGTGCGCTTTACGGCAAAGACGATCGAAAAGCTGTGCGATCTGCTGCGCGGCCAGGTGCTTGACGTGCGCAAGAAGGAACGCGAGCTGCGTAAGATCATTGTCGAAAAGTGCGGCATGCCGCAGGAAACCTTCATCAAGGATTTCCCGCCCAACCTGCTGAACCTGAAATGGGTTGAAAAACAGGTCGCTTCTGCCAAGCCCTGGTCTACCGTGATGGCGCGCAATATTCCGCCGATCCAGGAACTGCAGACCAAGCTCGGTGAATTGCAGGCACGCGTCGTGGTGCCGCTGGGCCACCTGAAGGACATCAACAAACGCATGAATGAAGGCGAGTCCAACTCACGTGATGCCAAGAAGGAAATGATCGAGGCCAATTTGCGCCTGGTGATTTCGATTGCGAAAAAGTACACCAACCGCGGCCTGCAGTTCCTTGATTTGATTCAGGAAGGCAACATCGGTCTGATGAAGGCGGTCGACAAGTTCGAATACCGCCGGGGCTACAAGTTCTCGACCTATGCCACCTGGTGGATTCGCCAGGCAATTACACGATCTATCGCGGATCAGGCAAGGACCATCCGCATTCCGGTGCACATGATCGAGACCATCAACAAGATGAACCGTTTGTCTCGCCAGCATCTGCAGGAGTTCGGCTTCGAGCCCGACGCCAGCATCCTGGCCGAGAAGATGGAAATTCCGGAAGAAAAAATCCGCAAGATCATGAAGATCGCCAAGGAGCCGATCTCGATGGAAACGCCGATTGGCGACGACGACGACAGCCACCTGGGCGACTTCATCGAGGACGGCGCCAACACCGCGCCCCTCGAAGCGGCGATGCAGGCCGGCCTGCGCGACGTGGTGAAGGATATCCTTGACAGCCTGACACCGCGCGAAGCCAAGGTGCTGCGCATGCGTTTTGGTATCGAAATGTCCACCGACCATACGCTGGAAGAAGTCGGCAAGCAGTTCGACGTCACGCGCGAGCGCATCCGCCAGATCGAAGCGAAGGCGCTGCGCAAGCTCAAGCACCCGAGTCGCAGCGACAAGCTGCGCAGCTTCATCGACACGCTGTAAGCCGTCGGCACGGCGTTCCGCGTCGCAAAATCAATACAAAATAGCTGGTCAGCGCCCGTTCAGCGGGCACTTCCAGCTATTTTTTTGAGAGCATCAATGACGATATGTACTTGCAGCTGTGGACTCAGTCCGGAACAAACCGGGCCTTGAACCTGGCTTCGTCTTCGGCCAGGTCAACCGTGACCAGCTGGCCCATTTTCTGGTCACTCAGCCGGTAGGCGGCAAACAGGCTGTACTTGCCCTGGAAATGGTAGCTTTCCAGGTCGATCAGCATGTAGGGATAAGGCACGAAAACCTCGTGCTGGAAAAGCGCCTGGTGCCGGTTGCGCGGCGACGGGAAAAGCTTGTAGTGTTCGGTGGTGATGCTTTTGGCTGTGGCCATGGTCGGTTGATGCTGGAGTTGATGGGATTGCAAGCGAGGGCTGTAAGCTCTACCCCTATTTTCACGCATTGGATTCCATGACCGAACAACACCCCACCCCGGACAAGGATCAGATTGCGCTGCTGTCGCCTTTCGAGCGCCTTGAGCTGCACCAGATCCATCTGGTGGCAACCGCGCAGCAGGCGGCCCGCGCGCTGGAAGCGCTCGACGGCGCCACGGCGCTGGGCTTCGACACCGAATCGAAACCGACATTCGCCAGGAACGAAGCCTCCACCGGGCCGCACATCGTGCAGCTTTCAACGCTGGACCGGGCCTACATCTTCCAGCTGGAAGACGCCGAATGCCGGCGAGCCGTTGCCCTGCTGCTGGAGGCAGGGCAAATCATCAAGGCCGGCTTCGGGCTGGGTGACGACCGCCGCCGCATCATCCACAAACTCGGCGTCGATCCGCAGGGGGTGCTCGACCTGAACACCGTTTTCAGGGAGCGCGGCTACCGCAAGGACATGGGCGTGCGCGGCGCGGTGGCCGTGATGTTCAACCGGCGCTTCATCAAGTCACGCAAAGCCACCACATCGAACTGGGCCAACGTGCACCTGCAGGAATCGCAGCTGATCTATGCGGCAAACGATGCCTATGCGGCGCTCCGCGTTTACCAGGCGCTGGAACTGGGCTGATCTTTACAAAACCAGTCTGGAGATTTTTTCGGGTGATATATGGACGGATCAAGGTCAATTCTCACCAAGCACTGGCGTGACGCCATGAAATCGAAAACCGTCATTTTTGCCATTGCCGCGGGCTCGTTCTGCCATGCTTGGTTGTCTTTAGGGCTGGCTTAATGACCGCCGGAGACCGGGCGAACTGCCACGGGGCCAGCAATGGGTGCAGCTCGGTTCGGACTCTAGGCTCACTGCAATTGCCACCGGCATGGTTGCGCAACTGGTGCTGAACCCCCTGAACCGGCTCAGTGAAGATGGCGCGGTTTACGCCCGCCTGTCCCATGGCCGGAGCCGCCCTGTGAGCCGCCCGAGCCGCGCGGCGGCCGTCCGAGCTGCATCGAATTGACCAGGTCGTCGAAACGGCGGCCAAAGAGCTTGTCAACGGCCTCGACGACCTCGCCGAGTTCGGAGCCGTCGAAATGCCGCTCCATCAGGCCGATCAGGTCTTGCACCAGCAAGTCGCGCTGGACCTGCATGATGGCTGCCGGCGTCGGACCAACAAAATAGATGACGAAGTCATCCCGCGCCTCGTCTTCCTCGCTGCCTTCATCTTCCTCGTCAAAGTCGGCATCGTAGAAGGTCACTTCAATCGGCGCACCCACCTCGGCCAGTTCATTCAGCCCCATGCACATTTCGTCAAGCGACTGGCGAAAGTCGTCGCCACCTGGAACCGTCCAGCACATCTGCAGCAAATGCTTGACAGCGTCAAACCGGATGCCCGGCTCTTCCTCGTAGACGCTGGCAGCGCCTGCGACCAGCGACTTGGAGCCGGCATATTTCCACAAAGGCTTGAGCGCCTCCTGGATTTGCTCGAAGGTAACATCGGCGCGCAAGGGCACTTCGCCGTGAACGTGAATTTCAAAGGGGGTGTTATAGCGCGGCATGGAATTATCTTATCCAGTTTCAAGGGTTCAATGGGGACCAGGATGCCACCCCATGCATTTTGTGAACTGCAAAGCGTGCAGTGTGTAGACCGATGCGGCCAAAAACATGGAGTGCTCCCGTGGTGAGCGGCTTCGATTCGGGGTCTGGGCCGCCCCTGAAACGGCTGAAAGGTATTGTGCCACCCGCACGCCCGTAAAACAGTAGCGCGCTGTAAGGGCCGGACGTGGCGTTCTGCCCGCCCAATGCACGTAAACGACCCGGTCCTACAGGCCGCATGGTAAAAACGTTTTCAAATATGGTGCTCACTGCACTAACCGCCAAGGCCCTCCGTGAAACGTTCTGACCTGTTCTTCGCCCTGCCTTCTGCGATACCGTCCTTGCCGACGCCTCGCTTCATCAACCTGCGCGGCAGCGAATCCCTTGAGCATGAAACCGGCAGCATTGCCTGCGAGCTGACGCAAGGCTTGACGGCGCAAGCCGCTGCGCTGCCGCCAAAGTTTTTTTATAACACTCTTGGCTCCAAGTTGTTCGAAGCCATCACCGTACTGGACGAGTACTACCCGACGCGCACCGAAGCAGGCATTTTCCAGGCCGCTTCGCCGCAGATCGCAGGCGCACTGGCGCAAGCCGGCCTGAACCACCCGTGCCTGATCGACCTGGGCGCGGGCAACTGCGCCAAGGCGCTGTCGCTGATGCCGGTGATCCGGCCGCGCCAGTACGTGCCGGTCGATATTTCGACGGATTTCCTGAGGGACGCGGCCGGACAGGTCCAAAACAGCTTCCCGGCGCTTGACATCGTTGGCGTCGGCATGGATTTCTCTGCGGATCTGCGCCTTCCGGATGAAGTGCAACTGCATGACCGCGTGTATTTCTACCCCGGCTCCAGCCTGGGCAACTTCCAGCCGGCGCAGGCGCTGGCTTTTTTGCGCAACATGGCCGACAAGGCCCAGGGCAAGGCGCGCGGCCTGCTGCTCGGCATCGACCTGGTCAAGGACACGGCCACGCTGCAGGCGGCCTATGACGATGCGCTTGGGGTCACGGCGGCTTTCAATAAAAACCTGCTGCGCAACGTGAATGAACTCCTCGCCGCAGACTTCGACGTCCGCCAGTGGAAGCATGTGGCGCTGTTCAACACGGCGCAGTCACGCATTGAAATGCACCTGGAAGCCCTGAGCGACCTGACCGTCACCTGGCCCGGCCATTCGCGGCCGTTCCTGGCCGGCGAGCGGATTCACACCGAAAGCTCGTACAAATACACGGTTGAATCGATGACCGCTTTGCTGACGCAGGCCGGGTTCAGCCAGGTGCGCCAGTGGACCGATCCGCAGCAGTGGTTTGCGGTGTTCTGGGCAGCGGCTTAGGCAAGGTGCCTTATTTTCAAGCCAAATACGGACTTCGCGCAACAAGCACGGGCACCTCAAGCTATTAAATAGATAGCACGAGGCGCCCAATGCGCGCACCATTGCAGTTTTCTTTTCAGATGCGCTCGGCAACCCATGCGTGCACGGACTTGAGTGCCGCCGCCAGGCCTGACGGGTCAGTACCGCCGGCCATGGCCATGTCGGCCTTGCCGCCGCCCTTGCCGCCGACCTGCTGTGCTACAAAGTTGACCAGTTCGCCGGCCTTGACCTTGGACGTAGCGTTGCTGGTCACGCCCGCCGCGATCTGCACCTTGCTGCCGTCCACCGACGCCAGCACAATGACGGCTGCCTTCAGCTTGTCTTTCAGCTTGTCCATGGTGTCGCGCAGGGTCTTGGCATCCGCCCCTTCGAGCCGGGCGGCCAGCACCTTGAGGCCGTTCACATCGATGGCCTGCAGCATCAGCTCGTCGCCCTGCGACGAAGCGAGCTTGCCTTTGAGCGCGGCAACTTCCTTTTCAAGCGACCTGACCTGGTCGAGCACCTGGCCAATCCGGTTCTGCAACTCGGACGGGCTGGCCTTGAGGCTGCCGGCGGCCGACTGCACGGCGGATTCAAGCGACTGCAGGTAAGCCAGCGCATTCTGGCCCGTAACCGCCTCGACACGGCGCACGCCTGAGGCCACGCCGCTTTCGGCGACGATCTTGAACAGGCCAATATCGCCGGTGCGCCCCACGTGGGTGCCGCCGCACAGTTCCTTGCTCGAACCGATGCTCAGCACACGCACGGTTTCGCCGTATTTTTCGCCAAACAGCATCATGGCGCCGGATTGCTGGGCCGACTCCATGTCCATTTCGCTGGCGTCGGTGGCGATGTTGGCCAGGATTTCGGCATTCACCAGAACTTCGACCTCGCGAACCTGCGCATCGGTCATGGGTGCGTTGTGCGCAAAGTCAAAACGGGTGCGCTCGGCATTCACCAGGCTGCCCTTTTGCTGCACATGCGTGCCCAGCACTTCGCGCAGCGCCTTGTGCATCAGGTGTGTGGCGCTGTGGTTGCGCACGGTGGCGGCGCGTACAGCCTTGTTGACCTGCGCATTCACAGAGTCGCCCACATTGAGCGTGCCTTCTTCCAGCGTGCCGTGGTGACCGAACACGTCGGCCTTGATCCTGAGCGTGTCGCTGACGGAAAAACGGGCTGAACCGCTGATGAGTTCGCCCTCGTCGCCCGCCTGGCCGCCGCTTTCAGCGTAGAACGGTGTCGAGTCCAGCACCACCACACCGCTTTGACCACATTTCAGGGCTGATGCGCTGATCCCGTCTACATAAATTGCTATGATTTTTGAATTTTCTTCCAGTTGTCCGTAGCCGGTAAAGAGGTTGCTGCTGCCTGTGTAATCGAGCGCGCGGTCCATCTTGAACTTGCCGGCGGCTCTGGCCTGGGCTTTTTGCTGGTTCATGGCCACGGCAAAACCGGCTTCGTCCACGCTCAGGCCGCGCTCGCGGCAAACGTCAGCTGACAGATCGAGCGGAAAGCCGTAGGTGTCGTGCAGCTTGAAAGCCACTTCGCCCGGCAGCACCTGAACGCCATCGGCCAGCGCGGCATCCAGAATCTGCATGCCGGTTTCCAGCGTCTCGAAGAAACGCTCTTCTTCCGCTTTCAGTATGGCGGTGATGCTCGCCTCTTGTTCGCGAAGCTTGGGATAAGCGTCGCCCATCAACCGTACCAGGTCGGCCACCAGCTTGTGGAAAAACGGTGTTTTCTTGCCTAGCAAATAGCCGTGGCGAATCGCGCGGCGGATGATGCGGCGCTGCACGTAGCCGCGTCCCTCGTTTGACGGGTTCACGCCGTCGCTGACCAGGAAAGACGTGGCACGGATGTGGTCGGCAATCACGCGCAGGCTCTTGTGGCCCAGGTCTTTTTCGCCGGTTTCGCGCGAAGCGGCCTTGACCAGCGCATCAAAAATGTCGATTTCGTAGTTGCTGTGGACGTGCTGCAAGATGGCGGCCAGGCGCTCCAGCCCCATGCCGGTGTCGACGCACGGTGCGGGCAGCGGCGTGACCGAGCCGTCTTCGGCCATGTTGAACTGCATGAACACGTTGTTCCAGATCTCGATGAAACGGTCGCCGTCTTCATCCGGGCTGCCGGGCGGGCCGCCGGGAATGTGGTCGCCGTGGTCATAGAAGATTTCGGAGCACGGACCGCACGGGCCGGTGTCGGCCATCATCCAGAAGTTGTCGGACTTGTAGCGCCCGCCCTTGTTGTCGCCGATGCGGATCACACGCTCGGGCGGCAAGCCGATTTCCTTTGTCCAGATGTCGTAGGCCTCGTCATCCTCTTCATAAACTGTGGCCAGCAGGCGGTCGGCGGGCAGCTTGTAGACCTCGGTGAGCAACTCCCACGCCCATTTCAACGATTCGCGCTTGAAGTAGTCGCCAAAGCTCCAGTTGCCGAGCATTTCAAAGAAGGTGTGGTGGCGCGCGGTGTAGCCGACGTTTTCCAGGTCATTGTGCTTGCCGCCAGCGCGCAGGCAAGCCTGTACCGAGGTGGCGCGCACATAGGGGCGCTTGTCGGTGCCAAGGAACACGTCCTTGAACTGGACCATGCCGGAGTTGACGAACATCAGCGTCGGGTCGTTGCCCGGCACCAGCGAACTGGAGGGCACCACGGTGTGGCCCTTGGAGGCGAAAAAGTCGAGGAAGGTCTTGCGGATGTCGGCAACGGTGAAGTCGGGTGTGCTCATGGGTGGGTAAAACTCTCAGGAAATGGCATAAAACAGAATCGGGCCGCTGCAAATGCAGGCAAGCGGCTGATTTTAGGCGGCTTTGAGGGTCACGAGGAAACGCAGCAAGGCATCGTCGTCGGACCAGGCGACATTGAAACGCAGCCACGGGCTGGGCTCCAGATCGACTGAAAACAGGTGGCCCGGCCCCAGCAGGATGTCCTGCTCGGCCGCCTTGTAGGCCAGTTCGCCGGCGTTCTGGATGGCCGGGTGGCGCGCCCATAGGAACATGCCGGCCTTGGGTTCGCAAAACAGCTCAAAGCCAACTGCCAGCAGCAGGCTGGCCAGCCGCCGCTGGCCCAGCGCCAGCCGGTCGCGCAGTGTCTTGAGGTGCTTGCGCCAGCGGCCGTCCACCAGCGCGCCATAGGCCAGGCGCTCGGTGAACTCGGACGAGGTCAGGCCCGAGATCATCTTCAGCCGCGCCAGGTCTTCCAGCAGCTCAGGAGCGGCCGCAAGGTAGCCAGCTCGGATATTGGGTGAAATGGTCTTGGAAAAGCTGCTGATGTAGATCACCCGCTTCAATTGGTCCAGGCTAGCCAGCGACGGGCGCGACTCGGGGTCAAGGTCAGCATAGATGTCGTTTTCCACCACCATAAAGTCGTATTTTTCAGCCAGCTGCAGCACCCGGTGCAGGTGCGACAGCACGGCGGTGGAGCCGGTCGGGCTTTGCAGGCGCGGCTGGGTGAAAAACACCTTGGGCCGGTGCTGGATGATGCGCGCTTCCAGCGTCTCCAGGTCGTAGCCTGCCGGGGTGCGCGGCGCGCCCACCAGCTTGGCGCCCAGGAAGCGCAGCGAGAACAGCAAGTTGGCATAGCCCGGCTCATCGACCAGCACCGCGTCGCCCGGCCGCACCAGCTGGCGCGCGGCCAGGTCCAGGCCCTGGCTGGAACCCTGGGTCAGCAGCACCTGCTCAGCATTCACCACAACCTCGCGGCTGGCCAGCAGGTCGCGCACCACCTGGCGCAGCGGCAGGTAGCCCTTGGGCTCGCCATAGCCGCCCAGATCGCCCTCCTCAGCCCCCAGGTTGCGCAGGCTGCGGCGCATGCCTTCGGTGAACAGCCAGTCGCCGGGCAGCCATCCGCAGCCGGGCTTGCTGCGCAATGCGCGGTTTTCAAAAATGCGCCGCAGGTACCACATCGAGTCAAAGCTGTACTGGCTGGAGGCGCCCAGGGGCAGTGCTGCCGGGCTGACGCGGCTGCGAACGAAGAAACCTGAATTGGCCTGCGACTGGAAATAGCCGAGCGCCACCAGCCGGTCGTAGGCATCGACCACGGTATAGACGCTCACGCCGTGGGCATGGGCGAACTGGCGGATGGACGGCAGCTTGGCGCCAGCGCGCAATGCACCATCATCGACCATCTGGCGAAATCCCCCGACGATCTGGGTGACCAGCGCGACAGTTGACTGAGGATCAAGTACGAACATGAAAAGGCAGGCCCCAACAAGGGGCAAAGGGTTTGTATGTACAGGGTGTGCTGGCAGCACAGTGCACCACGCAGCGTGGGTTATCTGTATATGGTAACGCCGGCCAGCGGTCCCTAAAGTACAGGCATACGCTCGGCAGACCAATGGCGAGCCCCCCACCTTCCCCCTCAAAAAGGACGTCCCATGCACCGTGAACCCCATTTGACCAAT
The DNA here is from genome assembly GCF_015752225.1 of Polaromonas sp. CG_9.11. Lineage (NCBI taxonomy): Bacteria > Pseudomonadati > Pseudomonadota > Betaproteobacteria > Burkholderiales > Comamonadaceae > Polaromonas > Polaromonas sp. CG_9.11. The sequence goes on along the minus strand of NZ_JADOVE010000003.1, from coordinate 205,050 downwards.
GCCGCCCTGTTTGCCCGCCGCGAGGCCGCCATTCCGCGCGGCGTGGGCCATAGCCACCAGATCTTCATTGCACGCGGCGAGAACGCGGAAATCTGGGACGTTGAAGGCCGGCGCTTCGTCGACTTTGCCGGCGGCATTGCCGTGCTGAACACCGGGCACCGCCACCCGGCCGTCATCCAGGCGGTGAAGGACCAGTTGGACAAGTACACCCACACCTGCTTTCAGGTGCTGCCCTACGAGCCCTACGTCGAGCTGGCCGAGCGCATCAACGCCAAGGCGCCGGGCGACTTCGCCAAGAAAACGCTGTTCCTGACCACCGGCTCCGAAGCGGTCGAGAACGCCATCAAGATCGCCCGCGCCGCCACCGGCCGCTCGGGCGTCATCTGCTTTTCTGGCGGCTACCATGGCCGCACCCTGCTGACGCTGGCCATGACCGGCAAGGTGGTGCCGTACAAGACCGGCTTCGGTCCCTTTCCAGCCGAAGTCTTTCACGCCACCTTCCCGAACGCGCTGCACGGCGTGACGGTCGATGACTCCATCGCATCGGTCGAAGCGATTTTCAAGAACGACATCGAGGCCAAGCGCGTGGCCGCCATCATCATCGAGCCCGTCCAGGGCGAAGGCGGCTTCACCGTGGCGCCGCCCGAAATGCTGCAGCGCCTGCGCGCCTTGTGCGACCTGCACGGCATTTTGATGATCTGCGACGAGGTGCAAACCGGCGCCGGACGCACCGGCACCTGGTTTGCCGTGGAGCAAAGCGGCGTGGCGCCCGACCTGATCACCATGGCCAAGTCCATGGCTGGCGGCTTCCCGATTGCAGCCGTGGTCGGCCGCGCCGAAGTGATGGACGCGGCCGCGCCCGGCGGCCTGGGTGGCACCTACGCCGGCAGCCCGATTGCCTGCGCAGCCGCGCTGGCCGTGCTGGACGTGTTCGACCAGGAAAACCTGCTACAGCGCAGCCGCGATGTTGGCGAGCGTTTGACCGCAGCCCTCAAGGCCATGGCCGCCCACCACGCCTGCATTGGCGACGTGCGCGGCATGGGTGCCATGGTGGCCATCGAGCTGTTCAAGAACGGCGATGTGAAGCAGCCCGACGCTGACCTGGCCAAGCGCATCACCGCCGAGGCCACGGCGCGCGGCCTGATTTTGCTGACCTGCGGCACCTACGGCAACGTCATCCGCATCCTGGTGCCGCTGACCGCCAGCGACGCGTTGCTCGACGAAGGCCTGGGGCTCATGGCCGCCTGCTTTGACGCCGTCGCCTGATCGGTCCATGATGCAAAGGCATGCCGTTCGACAGACGTCGCCAGTCGTTCAGGCATGCATGTTGCACGCACGGTTTCGGCACGGCGAGCGCCCTTAGCCCTCCAGAATCAGACCTTATACGAATGACAAGCAACCCCACACTGGTCAGTTTCACCGGCGTCCAGAAGACCTACGACGGCATCAACCTCGTGGTTCGCGACCTGAACCTGGACATCCGGCAAGGCGAATTTTTGTCGCTGCTCGGCCCCTCGGGTTCGGGTAAGACCACCACCCTGATGATGCTGGCGGGCTTCGAATCGCCCACGGCGGGGGAGATCAGCCTGAACGGCGTGCCCATCACCCGGACGCCACCGCACAAGCGCAATTTCGGCATGGTGTTCCAGAATTACGCCTTGTTTCCGCACATGACGCTGGCCGAAAACATCGCCTATCCGCTGACGGTGCGCAAGCTGCCCAAGGCGGAGCGCGAAGCCAAGGTGCTGCAGGCGCTGGACATGGTGCAGCTTGGCCGCATGGGCGCACGCTACCCGGGCCAGCTCTCGGGCGGCCAGCAGCAGCGCGTGGCCCTGGCGCGGGCGCTGGTGTTCGATCCGCAGCTGGTGCTGATGGACGAGCCGCTGGGCGCGCTTGACAAGCAGCTGCGCGAGCACATGCAGATCGAACTCAAGGCGCTGCACCGCCGCCTGGGCGTGACGTTTGTGTATGTCACCCACGACCAGACCGAGGCACTGACCATGTCTGACCGGGTCGCGGTGTTCAACGACGGCGCGATCCAGCAAATCGACGTGGTGGGCAATCTGTATGAAACGCCCAGCAACCGCTTTGTGGCCGGCTTTGTCGGCGACAGCACGGTGCTGCAGGCCGAAGTGACCCGGCTGGACGGTGCGCACTGCGAAGTTCGCCTGCCCTGCGGCATTGTGCTGCGCGGCCTGAATGTCAATGCATCCGGCGTTGGCGACAAGGTAGAGTGCGGCACCCGTCCCGAGCGCCTGAAGATTGCCGAAGCCGCTGGCTCCAATACCTTCCAGAGCAAAGTGATCGACGTGATCTATTTCGGCGACCACCTGCGCCTGCGCTGCGCGCTGCCCGGCCAGCCGGACGCGACCCTCAAGATGCCGCTGGGCCACCACCAGTTGCCCGAGCCTGGCCAGACCATCCATGTGCATGCGCCGGTCGAACACCTGCGCATGTACCGCTGACAGCCGCTCTTCAAGTCACCGTGTAACTGCCCCCCGTTTCGTCTCGTTTCCCTAACCTCCTATAAAAGGACTTTCCCATGAAGCTCAAGCCCCTGATGATTGCTCTTGCTGCCGGTATCTGCCTGCCGGCGCTGGCCCAAAGCCAGCTGACCGTGGTCAATTTCGGCGGCGCCAACGGTGCCGCCCAGAAGAAGGCCTATTTCGAGGCCTTCGAGAAATCGGGCGCCGGCAAGATCCAGCAGGTCGAATACAACGGCGAGCAGGCCAAGATCAAGGCCATGGTCGAAGCCAAGAAAATCACCTGGGATGTGGTCGAGGTCGAAAGCCCCGACGTGAACCGTGGCTGCGACGAAGGCCTGTTCGAAAAGATCGACTGGTCCAAGGTCGGCAACAAGGCCGACTTCCAGCCTGCTGCCGTGCATGAATGCGGCGTCGGCACCTTCATCTGGTCTACCGTCATGGCCTACAACGCCGACAAGCTCAAGACCGCGCCGGTCACCTGGGCCGACTTCTGGAACACCCAGAAATTCCCTGGCAAGCGCGGCATGCGCAAGGGCGCCCGCTACAACCTGGAATTTGCGCTGATGGCCGATGGCGTGAAGACCGCCGACGTGTACAAGGTGCTGGCCACCAAGGACGGCGCCGACCGCGCCTTCAAGAAGATGACCGAACTCAAGCCCAGCATCCAGTTCTGGGAAGCCGGCGCGCAGCCGCCGCAGTTCCTGGTCGCCGGCGACGTGGCCCTGACCACCGCCTACAACGGCCGCATCGATGCTGCGCAGCGCGAAGGCAAGAACCTGCAGATCGCCTGGACCGGCGGCATCTACGACCTGGACTACTGGGTCATGCCCAAGGGTGGCGCGAACAAGGACCTGGCGCTGAAATTCATCAGCATGGCGTCCAGCCCCGATGCGCAGGCCGAATACGCGCGCAACATCTCTTACGGCCCGACCAACAACAAGGCCTTGGCCAAGCTCGACCCCAAGGTGCTGGCGCTGCTGCCCACGTCGCCGGCCAACAGCAAGGACGCGCTGCAGTTCAACATCTCGTTCTGGGCCGACCAGGGCGAGGCGCTTGAAAAGCGTTTTGCCGCGTGGTCTGCGCAGTAAGCGCCGGATAACGGATAACGGATCAAGGACTCCGCAATGAACGCACTGGCTTCGGCTTCCCTTCCCCTGATGCCATTGGCAGCCGATACCACCGGACCGGCGCTGGCTGCCCAGCTGCGCCGGGTGGAGCGCCGCAAGCGGCTGCGTGCCATTGCCTTGACCCTTCCGCTGCTGATTTTCCTGGCGGTCACCTTTCTGGTGCCGCTCGGCGCCCTGCTGGTCAGGGCGGTTGAAAATCCGGAAGTCGCCGGTACCCTGAGCCGCACCGGCGATGCACTGGCCGGCTGGGACCGCAAGGCCGCGCCACCCGATGCCGCCTATGCCGCATTGCTGGCCGACCTGGGGGCGATTCCCGAAACCGCGCAGGCCGGTGTACTGGCCCGACGCCTGAACAGCGAAGTCAGCGGCGCCCGCTCGCTCATCATGGGCACCTACCGCGCACTGCCGCTCGGCACTGGCTTGAGCCCGGCCGAGGCGAAAGACAAACTGCTGGCCCATGACCCGCGTTGGGCCGAGCTGCCCTACTGGTGGGCGATTGCCAAGAACAGCTCACGCTGGACCCCCGACTACCTGCTGGCCTCGGTCGACCTGAAACGCGATGCGCAAGGCCACGTCGTACGCGTCGGTGCCGAGGAAGCCGCCTTCAGCGACATCTTGCTGCGCACCTTTTCCATCAGCGCGGTGGTCACGCTGATCTGCATTTTGCTGGGCTATCCGCTGGCCTACTGGCTGGCCACGCTGAACGAGCGCCGCGCCAACCTGATGATGATCCTGGTGCTGCTGCCCTTCTGGACCTCGGTGCTGGTGCGCATCGCCGCCTGGATCGTGCTGCTGCAGACCAACGGGCTGGTCAACCGCTTTTTGATGTTCACCGGCCTGACCGGGGAGCCGGTGCCGCTGCTGTTCAACCGGCTGGGCGTCATCATTGCCATGGTGCACATCCTGCTGCCCTTCATGATCCTGCCGCTTTACAGCGTGATGAAGTCAGTGCCCGGCAACTATGTGCGTGCCGCCGTGTCGCTGGGCAGCACGCCGCTGGCCGCTTTTTTCCGGGTGTACGTGCCGCAAACCTATCCGGGCGTGGCCGCCGGCGGCCTGCTGGTGTTCATCACCTCGATTGGCTACTACGTCACGCCGGCCCTGCTGGGTGGCCCGGCTGACCAGATGCTGAGCTACTACGTCGCCCAGTACACCAATGTGGATGTGAATTGGGGCATGGCCTGCGCGCTGGGTTCGGTTCTGCTGGCCACCACCCTGATCCTGTATGCGGTGTACCGCCGCTTTGCCAAAGCCGAACTGAGCCTGGGCTGAACACACGATGAAACTTTCTGCTGTTCCTGTTTTCCCCGCCTACTACACGCCGCTGGACAAGCTCGGCTGGTATGGCCTGCGCGTGCTGTGCGGCGCGGTGCTGCTGTTTTTGCTGCTGCCGATCATCGTCATCATTCCCCTGTCGTTCAGCAACTCGTCCTTCCTGTCGTACCCGATTCCGGGCTGGTCACTGCGCTGGTACCACGAACTGTTTGCGTCAAGCGACTGGGCGCGGGCCACACGCAACAGCTTCATCGTGGCACCGCTGGCCACCTTGCTGGCCACAGCCCTCGGCACAATGGCCGCCGTCGGCCTGGCGCGGGTGCAGTTTGCCGGCAAGGGGCTGCTGACCGCCCTGCTGATCTCGCCCATGGTCGTTCCCATCGTGGTGGTGGGCGTCAGCACCTACCTGTTTTTTGCACAGATCGGCCTGTCCGACTCCTACACTGGCCTGGTGCTGGTGCATGCCGCCCTTGGCGCACCGTTTGTCGTCACCACCGTGATGGCGACGCTGCAGGGCTTCAACCAGAACCTGGTCAAGGCCAGCCTGAGCCTGGGCGCCGGCCCGCTGCAGACCTTCTTTCGCATCACCTTGCCAGTGATTGCGCCCGGCGTGATCTCGGGTGCGCTGTTTGCCTTTGCCGTCTCGTTTGACGAAGTGGTGGTCACGCTGTTCCTGGCCGGACCAAGCCAGACGACGCTGCCGCGCCAGATGTTCACAGGCATCCGCGAGAACATCTCGCCCACGATTGCCGCCGTGGCCACCCTGCTGATCCTGTTCACCGCCTGCCTGATGATGACACTCGAATGGCTGCGCGGACGCGTCAAGAAGTGAAGCCAGCCTGCCACAAAAAAAACATGATTTCAACATTAAACAGGCCATTTGCGCAGGTGCAGCCTGCGCAGAGAGCTATGAATTAAGTAGCAAACACCGCCAACGCTCATGAATCCCGTGATGGCAAGTCCAAGCGATGTTTGGCGTCATCCCCTGAATCCCAAGCGCTGTATGTCCAACGCCCTTTCACGCCACGGAGAACCCCGAAGATGACCTTTAACCAACCCTTGAGCGGCAATGCCATGCCGCGTTTCGGCGGCTGGGCCAGCATGATGCGCCTGCCAATGTGTAGCGAAGCGGCCGGTCTGAATGCCGGCTTCATCGGCGTGCCGCTGGACATTGGCACCAGCCACCGACCCGGCGCACGTTTCGGCCCGCGGCAGATCCGCGCCGAGTCGAGCCTGATCCGCCCCTACAACATGGCCACCGGCGCCGCGCCTTTCGATGCGCTGCAGGTGGCCGACCTGGGCGACGTGGCGATCAACACCTACAACCTGCAAAAATCAGTCGAGATCATCGAGGCGCACTACCGGCCCATCATCGACACCGGCTGCATTCCGCTGACGCTGGGCGGCGACCACACCATCGTGCTGCCCATCCTGCGCGCCCTGGCCCGCCGGCACGGGCCGGTGGCGCTGGTGCATGTCGATGCCCATGCCGATGTGAACGACGACATGTTCGGCGAGCGCATCGCGCACGGCACGCCGTTTCGCCGCGCCGTGGAAGAAGGCCTGCTGCAAGGCAGCAAGGTCTGGCAGATCGGCCTGCGCGGCACCGGCTATGGCATGGATGACTTCGACTGGCCGCGCCAGCAAGGCTTCACCGTGGTGCCGGCGCACGAGGTCTGGTACCAGTCGCTCGCGCCCTTGATGGCCCGGGTGCGCGAAGCCATCGGTCAGGCGCCGTGCTACCTGAGTTTTGACATCGACGGCATCGACCCGTCTTTTGCCGGCGGCACCGGTACGCCCGAAATCGGCGGCCTCACGGTGCCGCAGGCGCTGGAGATCATTCGTGGCTGCCGGGGTTTGAGGCTCGTCGGCACCGACCTGGTCGAGGTGTCGCCGCCCTACGACACGTCCGGCAACACCGCGTTGCTGGGCGCCAACCTGCTGTATGAAATGCTGTGCGTGCTGCCCGGCGTTCACTACCGGTAACACCCTTTCGCCAAGCGAAGCAGCTTCGCGCTGTATCCTTGCCGGCTGATTTCTACTCTCCGGCCGCCAGTGTTTACCGCAGCGGCCAGCCCTTCAGAAAGAACATCCATGGACATGAAAACCTCTCCCCTTTCGCTGCTCAACGACCCGAGCCTGCTCAAGACCGATTCACTGGTCAATGGCCAGTGGCTGGCCGGCACTTCGCGGTTCGATGTGTACGACCCGTCCAATGGCCAGAAGCTGGCGGACGTAGCCAACCTGGGCCCGGCCGATGCCGAAGCAGCGATTGCCGCCGCCAATGCCGCCTGGCCCGCCTGGCGCAGCAAGACCGGCAAGGAGCGCCACGCCATCCTGATGAAGTGGTACCAGCTGCTGATGGCCAACCAGGAAGACCTGGCCCGCATCATGACGGCCGAACAGGGCAAGCCGTTTGCCGAAGCCAAGGGCGAAGTGGCCTACGGCGCAAGCTTTGTTGAATGGTTTGCCGAGGAAGCCAAACGCGTCAACGGCGAAACCTTGCCGCAATTCGACAACAACCGCCGCCTGATGGTGCTCAAGCAGCCTATCGGCGTGTGCGTGGCGATCACGCCGTGGAATTTCCCGCTGGCCATGATCACCCGCAAGGTCGCGCCCGCACTGGCCGCAGGCTGCACGGTCGTCATCAAGCCGGCCGAACTCACGCCGCTGACGGCACTGGCGGCGGCCGAGCTCGCCGTGCGCGCCGGCATTCCGTCAGGCGTGCTCAACATCCTCACGACCGACGAAAGCGCGGCGGTCGGCAAGGTGTTCTGCGCCAGCGACGTGGTGCGCCACATCAGCTTCACGGGCTCGACCGAAGTCGGCCGCATCCTGATGGCGCAAAGCGCGCCGTCGATCAAGAAGCTGGCGTTAGAGCTCGGCGGCAATGCGCCTTTCATCGTGTTCGACGATGCCGACATCGACTCGGCCGTCGAAGGCGCCATGGCCAGCAAATACCGCAATGCCGGCCAGACCTGCGTGTGCGCCAACCGCATCTATGTACAGGAAGGTGTGTACGAGCAGTTCGTGCACAAGTTTGCCGACAAGGTCAGATTGCTGAAGGTCGGCAACGGCTTCGAGGACGGTGTGGGCCAGGGCCCGCTGATCGAGGACGCGGCAATTGAAAAAGTCCAGCGCCACGTGCAGGACGCACTGGCCAAGGGCGGCAAGCTGCTGGTCGGCGGCCACAAGCTCGAAGGCCAGTTTTTCGAGCCAACGGTCATCTCGGAAGCAACAGCCGACATGCTGTGTGCCAGAGAAGAAACCTTCGGCCCGTTTGCGCCGGTGTTCCGTTTCGTGCACGAGCAGGAGGCAATTGACGCGGCCAACAACACCGAATTCGGCCTGGCCAGCTATTTCTACAGCCGCGACATCGGCCGCATCTACCGCGTGGCCGAAGCGCTGGAATACGGCATGGTCGGCATCAACGCCGGCGTGATTGCCACTGAACACGTGCCCTTTGGCGGCGTCAAGCAGTCCGGCCTGGGCCGCGAAGGCTCCAGCCACGGCATGGAAGAGTACCTGGAGATGAAATACCTGTGCATGGGCGACATGCACAGGTAAAAAGCAGGCTGTAGTTGCAAGCGCTGCGGTCCGCCGAGGCAATTCCAAGCACCATGGCGCTACTTATTTAATAGCTGATTAAGCAATATCAGCCTGCGCAAAAGCCCTATTTTCTTTACAAAACAAGGCTTGGGCGGACGTTGGCGTCTTGCTCCTATAATCCGGGCTATCGCGGGTGTAGTTCAATGGCAGAACGGCAGCTTCCCAAGCTTCATACGAGGGTTCGATTCCCTTCACCCGCTCCAAATCACCGTTTCACCCGGCATCAAGCCGCTTCAAAACCCGCTTAGTTCATAGCTACAGCGGGTTTTTTTCCTGCCTTATGTCGTTTCAGTCTCCACCATGCCATACCAACCAGTTCATGTTGGCAGGTTAGCGAGTATCAACTTTGGCCATCAGTATCAGTACCAGCCAGCCTCCGCCCGCTTCCTACAGATGATCGGGTGTTTTGCCCTGTTTGCAAGAAGCAGAACCATGGACGATGCCCCTGTCGGCATTACCTACGGGGGAAAAACATGAAATATCGCGGATTGCTTTTCTCCGCTCTGATCGGCGCCGTTGCCAGTGCACGCTCCATGACGCCCATGGCAAGCATTGCGGCGGCAAGACTTCTGGGCCATCGCACGCCGGGAAAACTCGTACTGCTGGACCATCCTGTGTTCACCTATGGCGCATTGGCCATGGGGGTTGGCGAATTGTTCGGAGACAAGATGAAGACAGCGCCTGACCGCACTGTTTTTCTGGGCTTGCTCGCCAGGGTAAGCAGCGCAGGCATTGCAGGCGCTGCATTGGCTCCCCTTGGTCGCGAGCAGGCCGGCGCTGTGACTGCGATTGCAACCGCCGTACCTCTGGCCTACCTGACATTGGCCGGTCGTGAGCGAGCAATGGCGCGCATGGGCCAGACTCGCAGCGGATTGATCGAGGACGCGCTGATTGTTGCTCTGGGTGTGACGATTGTGGCGCTGGCGGTCAGGCCAAAAAACAGTTGATGACCGCATCGAATCCGGCGTAGTGACCAAAGGCCCGGGTTTGACCGATGGCGGTGAACGTACCGAAAAAAGGCCCTTCAGGACCTTTTTTCTTGTACAAGAAAAAAGCTTCAGATCAGCGCGACGCCGGTCTTGGCTTGCAACGCTTCCTGGGTAACACCAGGTGCCAGCTCAACCACCTTCAGGCCCAGTGGCGTCACGTCCATCACCGCCAGGTCGGTGATGATGCGGTCCACTACGCCGACGCCAGTCAGGGGCAATGTGCATTTCGGCAGGATCTTCAGGTCGATGGAGCCGTCCTTCTTCTTCGCGACATGCTCCATCAGCACGATCACGCGCTTGACGCCAGCGACCAGGTCCATTGCGCCGCCCATGCCCTTGACCATCTTGCCCGGAATCATCCAGTTGGCCAGGTCGCCCTGTTCGCTGACCTGCATCGCGCCCAGGATGGACAGGTTGATCTTGCCGCCGCGAATCATCGCAAAGCTGTCGTGGCTGCCGAAAATCGACGAGCCCGGCAATGTGGTCACGGTCTGCTTGCCGGCGTTGATCAGGTCGGCATCCACCTGGTCTTCAGTGGGAAACGGGCCGATGCCGAGCATGCCGTTTTCCGACTGCAGCCAGACTTCCTTGTCGCTCGGCACGAAGTTGGCGACCAGCGTCGGAATGCCGATGCCAAGGTTGACGTAAAAACCGTCTTCGAGTTCCTGGGCAGCGCGGGCTGCCATTTGATCTTGGGTCCACGGCATGCTTCAGGCTCCTTGTTGGCCGCTGGCGGCCTTGATGATGGATGGGGCGGGTTCGTCGGCGGTGATGACTGCAGCCTGGGCAATGGCAGCCTGTGCCTCGACCTTGGCGGCAGCAGCATCGACAGGCGCCTCGGTCACGGTGCGTTTTTCGATACGCTTTTCAGGGTTCGGGTTGTGCACGATGCGGTGCACATAAATGCCCGGAAGGTGCACCTGGTCAGGTGCCATGTCGCCGGTTTCCACGATCTCTTCCACCTCGACAATGCAGACTTTGCCCGCCATGGCCACGGCGGGGTTGAAGTTTCGGGCGGTCAGGCGGAACTGCAGGTTTCCCGACTTGTCGGCCCGGTGCGCCTTGACCAGTGCCACGTCAGGCACCAGCGCGCGTTCCATGACATAGGTTTCGCCGTCGAACTCGCGCAGTTCCTTGCCTTCAGCCACCAGTGTGCCAACACCGGTCTTGGTGAAGAAGGCTGGAATGCCAGCGCCTCCGGCGCGCAGCTTTTCAGCCAATGTGCCCTGCGGGGTGAATTCAAGTTCCAGTTCGCCGGCCAGGTACTGGCGTTCGAACTCCTTGTTTTCGCCAACGTAAGACGAGATCATTTTTTTGATCTGCCGCGTCTCCAGCAGCTTGCCCAGTCCGAAGCCATCCACGCCGGCGTTGTTGGAGATCACCGTCAGGTTCTTGACGCCGGTATCGCGCAGCGCGTCGATCAGCGCTTCGGGAATTCCGCACAGGCCAAAGCCGCCGACAGCCAGCAATTGTCCGTCCTTGACGATGCCTCGTAGGGCTTGTGCGGCAGAGGAAAAAAGTTTCTTCACAAAAATGTCTCCTTGTTTCGTTCAGCCTTCAGGACGTTTTCATGCGCCTGTCCAGTCCATTACGATACTACCTATTGCGTTACGTAGTTTCTCTTAAAGGTTTGCCCTGATGTCAACGGATTACCAACTGGCTTTCGATCTGGCACCGGTCGGGCTTGTATTGTCCCGCAACCGCTCGATTCTCGATTGCAACCAGCATGTCTGCGAAATGTTCGGCGCCACACGCGAGCAACTGGTGGGCCAGTCATTCCTCATCCTCTACCCGAGCGCAGATGAATATGAGCGCATCGGCGTTCGAATGCTTCCCATACTGAATGCCACCGGCATGTATTCCGACAACCGCATCATGAAGCGCGTCGACGGTCGAACCAAGGGCGAAACCTTTTGGTGCCACGTCACAGGCCGGGCGCTGAACCGCAATGCACCGCATGAATCCGGTATCTGGACGTTCGAAGACCTGAGCGCCAGCCGTCCGGTGACGGCCGAACTGACGGCCCGCGAGCGCGAGGTGGCAGCCCACCTGATGCGCGGCCTGACCTCCAAGGAGATCGGCCGTGCCCTGATCATCAGCCACCGCACGGTGGAAATATACCGCGCGCGCCTGATGCGCAAATTCAAGGCATCAACCACGGCCGACCTGGTGCAAAGGCTGATGGCCGGGGATTGAATGGCCTGAGCTGGCAGGCGCTTGTCGCCTGCCAGGGGCCTGAAGCGGTCAGGCGTTGTCGAGGTCGGGCTCGCGCCGGATCGACTCGCGGGCGCGGTGGTCGCGCAGTTTGCCCAGGGTATGTTCAAGCACGCGCTTGAGCTTGTCGCTGGCGCCCCGGAACGCTTCGTCCTGGTTGGCGCCATGGTGGTTGACCGCGACAGGCTCGCGGTTGGCCAGCCGGGCTTCCATCATGCAGCGCGTGTGGTCAGGGCTGACCTTTTCGCCGTTCTCGTCGCTCATGTGCACTTCGATGCGGGTGATCTCGTCCTTGTAACGGCTGAAGGATGCGCTCAATTCGGCGTTGGCCCAGCGTTCAAATGATTCGCCAGTTTCAATGCTGTTGTTGGAGTTGATCTGAATTTGCATCTGCTTGTTTCCTTTTCTGGAGAAAGCGCAGCATCAGGCCAGACGACCCTGCTGCGTGGTGACACCGCCAAAAAGGCGGAAGGGAAAAACCATTATGGCCCCGTACGCTGCGAGGCCCTGTAGTCCCCATGCCCCGTCCCGATGTTAAGACGCGGTAACGCCATCGACAGATGGTTTCTCAACAAATCTGCTATCTTATCAATAGCGAAAAAAGCTTATGGCTATTGCGCCGGGGCACTAAAATACATGAATCTCCGGTGCTCCGGCAGGATGCGGGCGCTTAATCTGCGGTCAGTCTTTCCTCGGACCATCCACTACTTCGGCGGCGGTGCGAAAGGCTTCAACCGCCGTCGGCACGCCGCAATAGACCGCTGCTTGCAACAGCACTTCCTGCAATTCGGCCGGTGTGGCGCCATTATTCAGCGCCCCGCGCAGGTGGCCCTTGAGTTCATGCTGCTTGCCCAGCGCCGTCAACATTGCCACGGTGATCAGGCTACGGGTTTTGAGGTCGAGGCCGGGCCGCTGCCAGACATCGCCCCAGGCCTTGGCGGTGATGTGCTCTTGAATCGGCTGGGTAAAGTCGGTCACGCCGGCCAGGGCGTTGGCGACAAACTCTTCGCCCATGACCTGCTTGCGAATAGCCAGGCCTTTGTTGTAGGGGCTGTCCAGGGTTGGGTTCATGCTGCAGGCTCCTTGCAATGAAAAGCCTCCAGCATAGCGGCTGCGGCTGCGCACCCGGGATGTGGCTTATCAGTCAAGGCGACCAAAAACCAGGCAAGCTGCGCTAGGATCGATTGTGCAAGTGCATTCAGCCCAGACCACCGAAGCCATTCAAACCCTGCAACCGCTGGCTGTCGATGTGGCATTTTTACAAAGCAAAACGGAGACCTGACATGCCACGTTACCCCGCCCCCAAGCTCAACGACCTGCCCGACGACATCAAGACCAAAATTCTGGAAGTGCAGGAAAAGGCCGGTTTCGTGCCCAACGTGTTTTTGGCGCTGGCCCGTCGCCCGGCCGAATGGCGTGCTTTTTTTGCCTACCACGATGCCCTGATGCTCAAGGAAGCCAGTGGTAACCCCAATGGCTCGCTGACCAAGGGCGAACGCGAAATGATCGTGACCACCACCAGCGCAGCCAATGGCTGCCTGTATTGCGTGGTGGCACACGGCGCCATCTTACGGATTTATGAAAAAAAGCCGCTGGTGGCCGACCAGGTGGCGGTGAACTACCGCAAGGCCGACATCTCGCCGCGCCAGCGCGCCATGCTCGATTTTGCGATGAAGGTCTGCCTGCAGTCCGACCAGATCGATGATGCCGACTTCGAGGCGCTGCAGGCCCACGGCTTTGACGACGAAGACGCCTGGGACATCGCGGCGATCACCGCCTTTTTCGGCCTGTCCAACCGCATGGCAAGCTTCAGCGGCATGCAGCCGAACCCGGAGTTCTACTTGATGGGGCGTTTACCTAAAGCACCAAAAGCTGATTGATTGCTATTTATTCGATAGCTTTAAACACATACTGATACTGCGCAAAATACCTTTTTGATCATATTTTTCATCCCGCAGCCCGCAACGCCAGCACCGCATTCGTTCCCCCAAAGGCAAACGAGCTCGACAGCATGCTGCGCACCGCGACGCGCTCTCTCGCGGCGTTGGGCACATAGTCCAGGTCGCACTGCGGATCGGCCTGCTGCAGGTGCATCGTCGGCAGCGCAACTGAATGCTGCATCGCCATCAGCGACAGCACGCATTCCAGCGCCGACGTGGCGCCCAGCAGATGGCCGTGCAGCGCCTTGGTCGCGCTGATCGGGATGCGGTTTGCGCGGCTGCCGAACACCGCCTTGATGGCGGCAGTCTCGGCGCTGTCGTTGGCCGGAGTGCCGGTGCCATGGGCATTGATCGCATCCACCTCGTCTGCCGCCATGCCGGCTGATTGCAGGGCGGCGCGCAGGGCCGCCGCCTGGCCGGCTGCGCTGGGCCGGGTGATGTGCCCGGCGTCGGTGAACAGGCCATAACCTGCCAGTTCGCCGTGAATCGTCGCGCCACGCGCCAGCGCATGCTCCCACGGTTCGAGCACCAGCAAGGCAGCGCCTTCGCCCAGCACCATGCCGCTGCGGTTTCTGGAAAAAGGCCTGCACGATGCAGACGGGTCGGCCGGGTCGACACTGGCCACGGTGCGCAGCGCCTCCCAGGCTTTCAGCGAACCGACGCAGAGCGGCGCTTCGGTGCCTCCGGCCAGCGCAATGTCGATGTCGCCACGGGCCAGCCGCAGCCAGGCCTCGCCGATGGCCACGGCTGACGACGAGCAGGCGGTCGAATAGCTCAGGTTCGGCCCGCTCCAGTTTTGCTCGATGCCGATCCAGGCCGCCGGCGCATTGTGCATGCCCATCAGTATCGTGAAGGGCTTGATGCGGTCGGAGTTCTCGCCGTACAGTGTCTGGTAGCCGTCGTCGATGCTGCCGATGCCGCCCATGCCGGTTCCTATGAAGATACCGGCGCGGTGGCGGTCCAGCGCTGCCAGCGCAGGCCGCGCATCGGCCAGCGCCTGGCGGGCCGCCACCAGCGCGAACTGGCTGACGCGATCCAGCATGCGCAGCTGGGGCGGATCGAAATGGTCGGCGCCCTTGAAGGCCACCGTGGCGCCCAGCGGCGCAGACAGCCGGTGGGCAAACGGAACATCGAGCCGGTGAACGGCGGAGCGCCCGGCGCGTGCTGCAGCAAAGGCCTCTGCTGCACTGTTTCCCAAGGGCGACACCACGCCCATGCCGGTGACGGCAACCCGCCTCACGGCACAGTGGAAGAAGTGGCTTCAGGCAACGCGGCCGGCGACGCGGTGCCCGGCGCGCCAGCCTGGCCCTGCTGCCTGGCCACCAGTTCGTCGATGAAGCGCGCCACGTCGCCAACGGTCAACAGTTGCACCGGTTCGGGCGGCAGGCTGATGCCAAACTCGTCTTCAATATTGAACAGCAGATCGGCGACGCCCAGCGAATCGATGCCCAGGGCTTCCAGCGGCGCGTCCGGCGTGAGTTGCGCGGCTTGCAGCTTGTAGTCCTTTATCAAAATGGCACAGAGCCGGTCGAACGTCGTGTTGCTTGGCATGTATTTCCTTTGCTTTATCCAGGGTCACGATGGGCGGGGGTCGCTGCGGCGGGCCTGGCGCATCGTGCGCTGACGCCCGCTGCCAGCCAGCTTACCGTGGCCGGGCTGATCGCGCAGCTGACCTTGCCGCCCCGGCGCGCGCCCTGCGTCATCAGCACGGGCCAGCGGCCCAGCAGCCCCAGCCATGGCGATGTCAGGCCAGGCCGCATGGCCAGGTGCGCCAGGCTGGCGGCCAGCCGGAGGCGCGGCGCGAAATGACGGCGCCATTCGGCCGCATAGCTGCGGCGCACTTCCGACTGCCAGGCGCTGTCGGCCAGGCCATCGGACGCCCCGTCCGATTGCAGCAACTGCGCGCACAGCAGCCAGGCCGACTGCATCGCCATGCTCATGCCTTCGCCGATGATGGGATGCGCCTCGCCCGCCGCATTGCCGATGCGAAACTGCGCATCGCCAGCCTGCAGCCTGATACCCGGATCAATCGGTCCGGTGGCCAGCCAGGCGCCTTCACGCTGCGCCGGACCCAGCGCCTGCGCCACGCCGTGACATGCCTGCTTCAGGAAAGCCTCGACCGCGTCGCCTGCGCTCAGGCCCGGGTTCAGGCGACGGCAGGCTTCAAGCCGGTCCTCCCGGATGCAGCAGGCCAGCGTGGTGAGGCCCTGGTCGGCCAGCACCATGCCGCCATAGCCGCCTTCGAATGACAGCACCGGCAACAGGCCGGGCGCAAGGCTGGCATGGCGGAAATTGGCCTTGAAGGCAAACAAGTCGCCGGGCTGGCGCGCAAGGCGCCGCTCGGCCCGGCCCGTCGGCAGGGGTTCCCAGGAGCCGTGCGCGGCAATCAGCACCGGCGCATGCAGCATTTCCCGGTGGTCCGAACCGATGGCGCGGATATCGCACCGGTGATCGCCCACACTGCCGCCAAGCGCCAGCACCGACCACGGCTGAAACACCACCGCCCCGCTGGCACGGGCCTGCGCCAGCAGCAGCGTGTCGAGCGTCTCGCGGCCAAGCGCCCTGCCCCAGGCGCGATTTGGCGGGTCTGCCGCCGGCAGGTCGGCGATGAACGTTCGCTGTCCTTGCATCAGCGCAACCTGGCGCAGTTCCGGCCCGGCGCTGGCGTCAAATTCAGCGCCGATGCCCAGGGCATCGAGTAGCGGCAGGTTGCTGGCCGCAAGGCATTCGCCGCAGACCTTGCGGCGTGGAAAACGCTGCTTTTCCACCAGCGCCACCGACCATCCGGCCCGCGCCAGCAAGATGGCAGCGGTCGAGCCCGCAGGCCCGGCGCCGATGATGATGGCGTCGAAACGAGTGTTCATGGGGATGCTTCAGCCCCGCCCAGACCGCTTCGTTCGGCCAAAAAACAGTGGCTGAACAGCCCGGCCGAAGATTCGCTGACAGTCCAGAACGACTGCCCGCCCGGCCACAGCGCGCTGAGTTCCTGGTCCCTGAAACCGGCATGAACACTCAGCACGGCGTCCTGGCGCGTCACCGCATTCGCGCCCATTGCCCCGACCAGATGGCTGCCTGCCAGGGCAAGCGCGGCGCGGCGCGGTTCGCAGGCCAGAAAACGCCGGGCGCGCGACTCAATCGCTGCCAGCAGCGTGGCCAGCGCAGGGCCTTCGAAATGGTGCAGGAACAAATTGGCAACGATGACATCCCAGCGCGCGCTTGGCTCGCGCACCGCCGGCGACTGGGTTGAAGCCCAGTCGAACACGTCAACGACCTGGGGAGTGGCGGTCCAGCCGAGACGGGCATAGTCGTCGAGGGTGGATCGGTTCACCAGGTCCTGACGGTCCAGCAGCGTAATTTCCACCTTCGGCCAGCGTGCACCCAGCACACGGGCAACGCCCAGCATCAGGCTGCCGTCGCCCGCGCCAAGTTCGAGCAACCGAAGGGGCGCCGCCGAAGGACGGGATGCCAGCAGGCGCTGGAGCGCCCGGGCCATGATGCCGCGTGTGCCCATGAACCGATGGATGCGCTGCAGGTCACGGCGTGAGCGCATGGCCGCCGGATCGTCTTCAGCCAGTCCATCGAGTGTTTCAGCGGCAACGATGCGCGGCAGGGGCATCATGCGGACTGCACTTCCAGCAAGGCGCCATGGCAGCTGAAACCGGCGCCGAAGGACGACAGCCACCACCAGCCACCCGGCGCACGGTCCTGCAGCGCAGCCTGCAACACGAAATAGACAAAGGCACTGGACAGGTTGCCGTACTCGCGCAGCATGGCGGCGCTGTAACGCAGATCGGTGGGCGCCAGTTCCAGGCGGTGCTCCAGCGCGCGCAGCACATCGCGGCCGCCGGCATGCATGATCCAGGCGCTGATGTCCTGGCGGCCCAGGCCGGCCCGAGGCAGCACGGTCTCCAGCACCTGCTGCGCATAATCGGCCGCCAGCGCTGGCACCTCCCGCGTCAGGATGTTGCGCAGCATGCCGGCGCGCTGCTCGAATTTCAGGGCATCGCGCCGGGACGGCTCGAGCAGCGAAGTGCTGTTTTTCCACTCGACCTGCCGACCCGCCGCGCCAGGCTTGCGCGACAGCACCGCAGCGCCGGCGCCGTCGCCGAACAGGCAGGCGCTGATCAGCACGCCGGGGTCGTTGTCGAGGTACATGGCAGCGCTGCTGACCTCGACGCAGACCGACAGCACCCGCTCACAGGTACCCGATTTGAGCATCGCAGCGCCCAGTTGCAAATTGGGCAGCGCCGCCGCACAGCCCTGGCCGACCAGGTCGAAGGCCTGGACATCGGGCCGCAGGCCGAGCCGCTCGGCCACATGGCCCGTCAGCCCCGGGCACAGATAGCCGGTGCAGGTGCTGACCACCACCGCATCAATATCCTGCGCAAGGCAGTCGGCTTTTTCCAAGGCTCGCGCTGCAGCCTGGGTGGCCAGCGCGGGTGCATGGTCCAAGAACCGTTGAAAAAGGGTATCGGGGTCGATGCAGAACACATCAGCCAGTGAATCGACGGACAGTCGCCGTGCCTCAATGCCGTTGTCGCGCTGCAGGACGGTGCGCGCCACCAAATGCGCACGCGCATCGAGTCGTTCAAACCAGTCGGAATTCTGGAACGCGTCCAGGCACTCTGCCTTGGTGTAGCGCGCTGCAGGCGTAGCAGTTCCGATTCCGAGAAAAAACATGGGTCAGCTCGCCTTGTTACCGGACAGGCTAGCAGGATACGACCTTTCGAAATTCTCCGCGCAACCATTGAAGCTCTCAGGCTGTAGGACGGTGCCGCCTTGCGCATCAGCAACTGCACTGGCAAGCCGGTTGACGGCGGGCAGGCCGCAATGAACTCAGGCAGCATCCAGCGCTGCAGTCCCTTGCATCAGTCTTATCCGCACCCTGTCTTCACTAGAAGCAGTCACCGCCCGGATTGGCAGGAAACAAGCATCCGGTCGTGATGCCGGGCTTCAGGCCATTGATGCCTGAAGCCCGGAATCTTACTGATCAAATGCGGCTAAATGTGCAAGCGCCTTTAAGGCTTAGCAAGCATACCGCGACCAGAAATAGGTGCTGATGGTTGGGTTGTACCCTGGGTTGGCGAAGTTGGCTTTGTACTTGAGGCCGTTTGAATAAGTCACCACGCTGCCGGCGGAATATTGCTTGCCTTGTGTCCAGGTCGAGCTGTTGCAAGTCGGTGCAGGTGCCGGAATTGGCGCGGGGGCTGGTGCTGTTGCTATTGAAGCGGTGGATGAAACCGCGCAGATGTATTGGGACCAGAAGTAGGTGCTGATGGTTGGGTCGTACCCTGGGTTGGCGAAGTTGGCTTTGTACTGTGTGCCATTGGAATAACTCACGATGCTGCCGGCAGCATATTGTTTCCCCTGAACCCAGGCTGAGCTGCTGCAAGTCGGTGCAGGTGCCGGAATTGGCGCGGGGGCTGGTGCTGTTGCTATTGAAGCGGTGGATGAAACCGCGCAGATGTATTGGGACCAGAAGTAGGTGCTGATGGTTGGGTCGTACCCTGGGTTGGCGAAGTTGGCTTTGTACTGTGTGCCATTGGAATAACTCACGATGCTGCCGACAGCGTATTGTTTCCCCTGAACCCAGGCTGAGCTGCCGCATGTGGAGACTGGCGTTGGGGAGGACGTTACGGTTACTGTTGGTGTCGGTGTTGGCACCACAGAACCACCAGCTGTTTTGAAGATGTTCAAAAACTGGTAGTTGGACTGTGCGACGCCACTGAATGAGCCCAGATCAGTCGAGGCATTCGAGGCTTGCGCCTGGTCGCGTTGAAATGACCAATAAGAAAGCAGTCCGATTCCATTGGCTTTGGCGAAGTCGGCAATCGTTTTTGCGTCAACCAGCGAGAAAGTCGAGCCGTCATCGTTCTTTCCGATCATCGGCGTCATTCCCATCATGGCGTGCAATTGCGCCTGGGTCTTGTTCGGATAAAGGGTTGCCATCTGGCTGACAGCGGCACGAAAGGTCATGATGGACGCCTGCGCCACCGTGGAGGGCACAACCATGGTCCTGAGGTTTTCAAGGCCAAAGCTCATGGTCATCACGTTGACCATGCTGATTCGCACGCCTGCGGCGATCGTCGTCTTCAACAGATTCATCGAATTTGCATCGACTCCGCGCAGCCAGCCAGGCAAGGTGAATGACGTATAAAGATCAGGGTACTTCGCTTGAAGGCGGACCAAGACGCGCGTCCTGCGAGCGGTTCCATCAACATCCAGCAATTGATGACCCTCAACATCCCAGTCAATCCGGCGTGTTCCGGAATCGACTATCAGCCTGTCAAGCAGATTGAAAAGCTGGTTATCGTCCTTGCAGGCAATCTCTGCATACACACCGTTTTGTCCCCCAAACGAAATGATGAGCTGGCCACCTGCGCCGACATAAGTGCGCGCATCGGGAAGCTTGTTCAGCAAATCTTGGTCAAGACTGCAAGTTCCCTTGGTGATGGCGAAGGCAAGCGTCGCACTGTCAAGCCCTGCCACACGTTTCGCTTCGGTCAAGGTACCGCCGCTCCATGCGTGGAAGTACGGAGCTATTTCAAGCGCGCGGGCTGATTGACCCAAGCTAAGCAAGACCGCAGCAGTCGCTACGGAGAAGATCTTTGCGAAGTTACGTTTTGGCATAAATGTATATTTAAATGTAAAAGTTGTCTATATTTCACTGAACAAAAAACCAACTCAGCTTTTTTTCTCACTTTTTTAAATGAGTTCAATCTACAAATAGAGCCCTAGCGCCTGGCAAATCACCAGCTTCAAATGTTGGTTTTGTAAAAAACCTCACTTAAGCTCAAAATCTGGCCAAATCTTAATAGGTACCCAAACCACTTTTATTTACATATTTTTGAAATGTTTTTTGTTTTTGACTACAAAAAATGTAGGTAAATTCTTACAAAAATCAGAAATATTTAAGAAACTTTTTAAGTTTTGGAATTTCAGCATTTGTTTTGAATCCCATAACCTGACCTTAAAAAGCATGCCTTTCACGCTTAAAAAAACCTCGGTTTGATTTCGAAATATCAGGTGTGTACCTAACGGATTGAAACAAAAGCAGGCACTTCAACTATCCTGATTCAAGTAGTTAACAAATATAAATAAAAGCATCAAATTGTAATAATGTTACATATTTTTTTATTGATAAAAACGATATAATAAATAATAAAATCAAGTATTTTAATGTTTTAATTGGTAACATCAATTTTTAAGCCTTAAACCAATTTGTTACATAAATACTTTTAATTACTAATTTCCTGTTTTTCAGCAAAAAAATCTTGTTTTTTTGAAAAAAAATCGCCATAAGTAAAAATTTGTAGTCTTATTCCTACTAGCTTGTAGGAATAATTCGATTAACTGAGTCGTCTTTTGCCTGAAATGGATAAAGCGCCAGGTTTCCGCTGTGGCACACAGTCGCCTGATGTAAGGTCGCTGGAAACAACTTGAGCAGAAGGAGGTCCAGCCGATGTCGGGTGGGGAATTTGCACTGTGACCTTGGCAATCACACAGGCCGCCTTGTCAACCGCCAAGGAGCCGATACAAGCCAAACGCATAGTTCTGCTTCGCCGGGTCATCACGGAGTTGGCGGGCTGCGACACAAGCCCATAGGTCAGGAAAAATGACCCGAATCAACAAGGTTCAAAGCAAGAGTCACCTAGCCACGCCAGCCCAAATCGTTGAAACCCATCGCGTGTTGGAACGCAGGTTCGGGCGATGGTCGTCAGAAATACGGGCACGCTGGTGCGGAATGAAAAAACCGCACCATGCAGCGAATCGCCAGCCACCAAGACAATGCCGGCTACGTATTCACAATCCCTTGCAGCCATGTCAGAGCAAGCAAGGAGAAACCAGTAAAAAACAGGTCTTTAGCTCTTTTATTGATAGCTAAGAATGCAAATCGAACCTGCGGAAAGTGGACTTTTTATGAGTAAATTAGCTTTCGACTCGCTGGCGCATCCAGTCCGGCAGGTTCTTTGCTTTTTGAGCTGGAAAATCAACCCAGATGGTGGTCGCGCCACCGGCGGCACAGAGGATTCCAGGGTGTTCGGCGCGTTCCATCGTGGCCCAGCTTTCAAAGGTCGTTCGACCTGGGTCGCTGACATACATCTTGATAAGCACCTCGCCCGGGTACTCGAGCTGCTTGTAAAAGTTGCAAAACGCATTGACGATCACGGGACCTTCACCCTTCGGATCAGGCTGGCAACCAATGGAATACATCCAGTCGATACGGATGGTTTCCATATAGCGAAAGTAAGTTCCATTGTTCAGATGTCCCATGGCATCCATGTCGCCCCAGCGAATGGGAATACGCATTTCATGAACCAGTTTTTTCTTTTCGGGAATTTCAATTTTCATGATTCAGCTCGTAATGAAAAGGCTCACCGTTGATTCCTGATGAAAGCCAGGGTGCACAAGATATACAGCGCGCAAGCACCAAGTTGGTCCAACGTCGGCCAGTAGTTATCCCAAGCATGAGAATACAGTAAGGCAAACAGCGTTTGGCTTGCAATCAACTGGCACAGGCTGACACCGATCCGCAGGCGGGCGACTTTCCAAAAAAATCGTCGTCAGCGAGATCAAGACAAAACCAGCAACCATGCGCCTTCCACTCGTCGGGCTCAAATGCGTATTCCGGTGAACGTGACCGATGATTCCGGCATCGTGACCGGTCATTCCGGTGATCGTGACCGACGGGATGAACCGGCCGAACACAGCACGCTTTAAATTGTAGATATTTCGGTTTTTGGTGTTGGATATTCCTCTTTTTTAGTGTCTTCAAGGGCGCCTCAAGCGGGCCCTGTTGTGTTTTATGGTGTATCCGGTGCCGCAGCCACCACCTGATCGCCTGATGGTTTTTCTCTGGACCGGCGCAGCGACTCCCCCTTGAGCGTGATCCGGTGCGTGCGCTGAAGCAGCCTGTCCAACATCGCGTCGGCGATCGTCGCGTCCCCAATCCAGCTGTGCCAGTGCTCCACCGGCAACTGGCTGGTGATAATCGTGCCCCGGGTGGCAGCCCGGTCATCAATGATTTCCAGCAAATCAGCCCGCGTGCTGGCGTCCAGTCATCAAGAATCAAGACGTCGGTCTTTGCCAGGAGCACCAGCCACTTGCCAAATCCGTCCGCACAATGCAGCACACGCAACTCCTCGGCCAGTCGTGGCGTGCGCAGGTAGCTGACTGTGTGACCACGCCGGCAGGCATCCCGGCTGGCAAGGTGTACCTGTCGCCCATGATCGACTGCTTCGATGGCCTGGTGGTCAGCTGGACCATCGGCACGCGTCCAGACGCCGATCTGGTGAACACTATGCTCGATGCCGCCATCGAGACGGTGGCCGACGGCAATGACCGGCCCATTGTCCATTCTGATCGCGGTGCCCACTATCGCTGGCCTGGCTGGCTTACCCGGATACGCGGTGCAAAGCTGGTTCGGTCAATGTCGCGTAAAGGGTGCTCGCCAGACAATGCGGCTTGTCAGGGTTTCTTCGGACGGCTAAAAACGGAGCTGTTCTATCCTCGGGATTGGCAGGCCACGACCATTGAGCAATTCATGAACATCATCGACTCTTACATCCGCTGGTATAACGAAAAGCGCATCAAGATTTCCCTTGGCTCGCTCAGTCCCGTCGAATACCGAGAGCGCCTCGGACTTACGGCATAACCAGTCCAAGTTTTTAGCCGCACCCCCCTTCGGCCTCTAGGTGGTCAACTTTCGGTCGGCGACAATATCCTAGCACTTAAGGAAGAACATGTCGCCTGCATGAATCGGATACGTGGACTATTGGCCCAGGCCGCGCACTCGGCACTTGCTTAAAGTGGCAAGGCCACCGTGACAGTCGATGCACCTCGGCGCACTTCGATGCGAATGTCTGTCGAAGCGGCCGCAACAGCCGCTGGCGGCAATCGCACTGCAATGAACTCGGCGCGGAGCCTGGTGTTTACATCAGTATGACTGCCACCGCCTGCATCAACGCCTCGGGCATCTTCGCGCAGCCAGCGGTAAACTGCGTTAGCGTTCAACCAGTTTCGCAGCGCTATCGCGGCCACAAAAGCATCGGCATGGCGGCAGGCCTGAAGCACCTCGGCCCTCAATTGGGCGCTGTGCTCGCGCAACGCCACTCTCTTCGTTTCCAGAGTGTCCACTTGTTTGTTTCGTGAACACTATATTTGCCCGCTTTCTTGTCACTCTCAAGATGCCATGGCTGGCCGCTCAACATACTCGAATCAGCGGCTTTGTTATTGCTCAGTCGGGATTGGTCCTACCCGTTTTTGGTTGCGTCAACGTCCAAATACAACATCTCCTGCTGTAATGCAAGCTTGGTCCATTGATAGCAGTTTGCAAAGGCTATTGCTCCTTTGCTCAACTCTGCATTCAACAGCGGTTGAGTCAGAGCCTTTTCAAGCGCATGCTGTAGCTCGGTCGGATCCAAGGGATCATCAATAATCAAAGCATTCGCACTATGCTGCAGAAGCCCTGAGATGCCGCAATATGTTGAACTGCTTACGATCACCGGCAGTCCGTATGACATCGCTTCAAGAACAGCCATTCCAAAAGTATCCTCAAGGGTTGGGTGGGCAAGGCAATCAGCAGACTCATAAGCAGGCGCAACATTTTGCAAAGTACCCAAAAAGAAAACCCGGCATTGCAATCCTAGAATTTTCACTTGTTCCATGAAGATGGGTAATTCAGACAGATTTCCCACAACCGCCAACACGAACCCCGCGGGACATTGACTCAGTGCCTTAAGCAAGGTATTTAGCCCTTTTTTCCTGTAATCATTAGCGACAAACAATATGCAATATCCATCTTGAGGCAAACCCAAGAGTGACCTTGCATTTTTTTTGCCCAGTGGTGTCACTAGCAAAGGCGGTAGCGTGATTCCCGGCGTGATGACGGACATCATCCGTCCACAACCTGGATAAGTGGATTCCATGATCTTGCGAAGGCTTTCCGAAGTAACCACTACTTTTCTGTTGGGACGGTACATGAACCGTAAATGCTCTAGCCCCAGATAGGCCAGGAGGCGAGGGCTAGTTGCCACCTTGATCCACCTAGAAACTTGCCGCCAGCCATGAAGCTCACTAAAAAGAGTGTATTTCACTGGCAACACATGCGCCGTCTGAACGTCACCATGCCATGTATTTTCGTGAGAATGCACGACATCAAAACCACTGCCAGTCAGCCACCAAGTGCATGTGGCGAACCACAACTGATTAATCCACCGGGGTTTGCGCATTGGCATGGAGACCCGGTGATAAGTGACGCCAGGCCAGTTATGGGTTATCTCCTGAGCAAAAACATGAATGTCATGCTTGGCAGCAAGTTGCTCGACCAATGCAATCGAGTAGCGCTCTGCACCACCGCCAGTTGTCGAAAAATTCCGGTTGAAGACAGCAATTCGCAGACGTCTTTGATAACCAATTAAATTTTCAGCAGAATTTGGCGATGGCAAACTCATTTTTTCCTGCGGTCTTCATAAGCAGTTGCAACCTTGAGCCAGAACACTGGGAGGATAGTCGAACGTAAAACGGGCACACGCGGCAATTGAAGCATGTCCGTTTGGGCATGGCAACGACTTCTCTGTGTGGTGGTGGCTGTCACAAAACCTATTTCATCAACCATCCCTATGTGTTCTGGTTGATAACGACCATAAGGGTAGCAAAAATGATCTACTGGATTTTTCACCACTGATTCGAGCACATTTTTTCCTATCGTAATTTCAAGCCGACAGTTGTCGTTGTTGCTAACTGTCAGATCAATGTGCTGATGGGTATGAGAACCCACTTCCTGTCCCGCAGAGACCCATTGACGCAGTTGAGATTCATTCATCAACGGGGTCTGCGCAATGCCAATCCCTCCATCCCAGACATTGGTCTTGCCAAGCAAGCCGCTGACGGCATAACAGGTCGAGGAAAAACCGTGCTTTGTCAACGAGGGCAAGGCATTCGATAGATTGTTCAAGTAGCCATCATCAAAAGTTATTCCCACAACCTTTCCTTTTTTCTGGCCAACCAAATAGGGTTGCAAGGCGGTCATAGACAAACCTTGATAGCCAAGTCGCTCAAGCCAAGCCATTTGACTGGCGAAAGCTTCTGGTGCCACGTAAAGGCTCCGAAAAGGACTGCCTTTTGGAGGTGCGGCAGCTATCTGGTGATACACCAGAATCGGAATGGGCCGGATGTTTGCGGTGAATCTTTTGGACATGCTGGGACCGTCTCGGTGTCAAAGTAACACGATGTCATATTGCTCTTGGGCCATCACCGCTTCAGCCTGCAGAGAAATAGGTTTACAAATAAAGTCACTCAGACTTGCAAGATGTTGGCTTTCCTCGTCCAGAAACAACTCGATCACTTTGGGAGACGCCACGATCCTGAATTCCCGTGGATTGAACTGGCGTGCTTCACGCAAAATTTCACGCAGGATGTCGTACGTCACGCTGCGGGCCGATTTGACAATTCCTTTTCCGCTACAGGAATTGCAAGGTTCGCACAGCTGATGCGCCAATGACTCCCGCGTTCGCTTGCGTGTCATTTCAAGCAATCCCAATGCTGAAAATCCATTCACAGCGGTTTTTATGCGATCTCTCTGAAGTTGTCTTTTGAACTCAGCCAATACGGCATCACGGTGGTTTTCTTTGCTCATGTCGATGAAATCGACAATCACGATACCGCCTAAATTGCGCAGACGCAGCTGTCGCGCAATGGCTTGGGCAGCCTCCAGATTGGTTTTGTAAATGGTTTCGTCGAAGTTTCGGGCGCCAACGAATCCCCCGGTGTTCACGTCAACCGTCGTCAAGGCTTCAGTCTGGTCAACGACCAGATAGCCGCCGGACTTGAGGTCCACCCGGCGACCCAGCGCCTTTGCAATTTCCTCGTCGATGTTGAACAAGTCAAAAATAGGCCTTTCACCGCTGTAAAGCTGAAGCTTTGGCACGGTTGATGGCATGAACTCCAGGGCAAAAGCTTTGAGTTTTTCAAACTGTTCGCGCGAATCGATCCGAATGGTTTGTGTATTTTCCAGCGCCATATCCCGCAGCACGCGCTGTAGCAGGCTTAAATCCTGATGCAAAACAGAAGTTGCCCGCAGCTGCAAGGAAGCCTGCTTGATACGAAGCCAGGTTTTCCGCAAATAAGCAATGTCTTCAGCCAGTTCAACATCAGTGGCATCCTCGCCATTGGTACGAAGAATAAAACCACCCCCCATATCGACGACTAAAGACTGAACCCGCTGACGCAACTCTTCACGCTGGCGGGGCGGAATTTTTTGCGAGACGCCAATGTGGTTATCCTGCGGTAGAAAGACCAGCAAACGGCCCGCAATGCTGATCTGCGCCGTCAAGCGTGCACCTTTGGTGCCCATCGGGTCCTTGAGGACCTGCACCATCAAGGCCTGTCCTTCAAACAACTGTTTCTCGATCGGCTGCAAAGATGGACTTCCAGGCACGGCGGCTGAGCCACCCGGAAGAGACTCGGGCTCGGCATGGCGGCTGTTGATACTGCTCATCAAGTCGGCCACATGCAAGAATGCGGCGCGGTCCAGGCCTATGTCGATAAACGCAGACTGCATTCCCGGCAACACGCGGACCACCTTGCCAAGATAGACGTTGCCCACCAGGCCACGCTCAAGCGTCCGCTCCACCTGCAGTTCCTGCACAGCGGCATGCTCCACCACTGCAACGCGTGTCTCTTGGGGCGACCAGTTAATCAGGATCTCTTGTTGCATTGTTCTCAGACAGTAAGGCTAAATTTCAAGTCCAGCGGCCCGAAGCAGGGAGGCCGTTTCCCATAACGGCAGGCCCATGATGCCACTGTAACTGCCGTTGATTCGGGTGATATGCATGGACACCCTGCCCTGTATGGCATAAGCACCCGCCTTGCCCAGCGGTTCCCCGGTGGCTGCGTAGCGACTGATTTGGTCGGCAGTCATGGGCTCGAAACTCACCTTGGAACTACTGAGTGCGCAAAAACGCTGCTGCCCGGACTGGATGTTCACCGCCGTCAGAACTCGATGCGTTTTGCCAGAAAGTTCAGACAGCATGCGCTCGGCATGGCGGGCGTCGTCGGGCTTGCCGTAAATGGTTCGACCAAGGGCCACGGTGGTGTCAGAGCACAGGATGGGCGCTGGCGGCAGTTGGCGTCGGGTCAGGCGCGCTGAAGCGGCGTCGAGTTTGAGGCCTGTCACCCGCTTGACGTAGCGTGCTGGTGCCTCGTTTTCCAGTGCGTCCTCCAACGCTTCACTATCTTCGCCCGCATCCGGCAGCAGCAATTCATACCGGACCCCCAGTTGTTCCAGCAACTGGCGCCGCCTTGGACTTTGAGAGGCCAGATAAACAAACTGCACCATGCTGAACCCGCCTGAAAAAATTATTCGCGATGATACGGATGATTGATGGTGATGCTCCAGGCGCGATAAAGCTGCTCGATCAGCAAAACGCGCACCATAGCATGCGGCAGGGTCAGGTCCGAGAGGCGAATGCGTTGATGGGCTGACTGCTTGAAGCCGGCATCCAGTCCATCCGGCCCGCCGATCACGATGGCGACATCATCTCCGGACAACTGCCAGCTCTTGAGGTTTTCCGCAAGCGCCATCGTGGTCACAGCCGTTCCGCGCTCATCCAGTGCCACGATCCGGCAGCCCCGTGCAATGGCGCCTTCAATGCGGGAGCGTTCCGCAGCAAGCAGGGTTTCCAAAGTTTTGGAGCCACGCGGTTCGGTCTTGACCGCCCTGAGTTCAACCTTCAGCTCAGGAGGAAAGCGTTTGGCATAGTCGTCATAGGCCGTCTGTGCCCAGTCGGGCACCTTCTGGCCGACGGCGACGATCGTCAGCCTCATTCGCTCCGGGTCGTGGTTTTCTTCGCAGCTGGCTTTCTGGCAACTGACTTTTTGACAGCCGTCTTGACCGCAGCCTGCTTGGCCGCGACTTTCTTGGCCACAGGAATTTTCACGACAGGTGTCTTGACAACCACCTTTTTGGCGGCTGCCTTGGCCACCACTGGCTTGGACTCGGC
This sequence comes from Polaromonas sp. CG_9.11, assembly GCF_015752225.1. Lineage (NCBI taxonomy): Bacteria > Pseudomonadati > Pseudomonadota > Betaproteobacteria > Burkholderiales > Comamonadaceae > Polaromonas > Polaromonas sp. CG_9.11. The sequence goes on along the minus strand of NZ_JADOVE010000003.1, from coordinate 176,408 downwards.
CGAGGCCAACCTGGAGGATGGTTTGCGTGCCTTGATCGGCTTGGCTTCAGGTTCGGCAGCCGGTGCGGTCGCATTGCGCTTGGCCGTCCAGTCATGCGTCTTTCCAACGCGGCCTACATAAGTGCCGTCGTCCGTTCGTGCGAACGTTGTGGCGTCCGGCAAGCTTTCTTCGCCGGTGCCTTTTGCGGCCCTTGCCGGCTTTGCCGGCAATTTTGATTTGCCGCCGGCCGCCGTACGCGACCTGGCCGGCTTGACTTCTGCTTTCACCTCGACCTTGGCGGCCTTTGGCAGCGGCGTGGGGGCGCCGAGCTTGAGCTTGATGGGCTTTTCGCCCCAGAGTTCTTCCAGGTTGTAATACTGGCGAATCGTGGGTTGCATGATGTGTGCAACAGCCGCCCCGCAGTCAACAATAATCCATTCGCCATTGTCCTCGCCCTCGATGCGCGGCTTGGCGAAACCAGCGTCCCGCACGGCGTCGCGCACGCTGGCAGCAAGCGCCTTGGTCTGCCGGTTGGACGTTCCCGAGGCAACAATCACGCGCTCAAACAGCGATGTGATGTGCTCGGTATCAAACACCTGGATGTCTTGCGCCTTGACATCTTCGAGCCCGTCAATGATGGCGCGTTGCAGTTTTTGGACATCTTTTTTGCCCTCGGTGCTTGAGATTTTGACAGTGGTGGGGGTCATGCAATGCTTTGCTTCAAAGGGGGTGAAAAATTAACCGGGGCGGTACAGTTGATAGTGCGAAATATAACGTGCAACCGCGTCAGGAACCAATTTTCTGGCTTCTTCAGCGGAGGCCGCGCCTGCAGCCATCATCTGGCGAATCTGGGTGGCGCTGAACGGCATCAAAGGTAGCTTGAGAACGAAAAACCGGTGGTTGTGCGGCGCATAAACATCAAACTCGGCTTGAGTCAGCGCGGATTCTGTGCGGGCAGCTATACAAATTATAGCTATTTCAAGAATCTCTCTCCATTGATGCCATTGGCCAAAGCTCGCAAACTGATCAGCGCCTATGAACAGGTAGAGCTGGCATCCTGGATTCTCGGCTTGCAAAGCCTTCAGGGTATCAATGGTGAAGGTAGGTCCCGGGCGCTGCAATTCACGCGCGTCCACCATGGCACGATCAACGTTGCCGAATGCCAGCGTGGCCATGGCCAGCCGGTGCTCGGGGGCGCTGAGCGTCCTGGCCTTGTGCCATGCTTGGCCGGTCGGAATGACATGCAGCACATCAAGAGCGCACTGCTCCAGCGCAGCCCGGGCCAATGCGACATGCGCGTTGTGGGGCGGGTCAAACGAACCGCCGAACACGCCGATGCGTTTGGGAAGGCCAGCAGCGCTGCTACTCAAACCCAGTCCCGCCTGATAAGAAACTCTTTGTACAGGCGCTCCTCGGGGGACCCGGCTTCGTTCGGTCGCTGGTAAGACCAGCTTGCCAGCGGCGGCATCGACATCAGGATCGATTCGGTGCGTCCACCGGACTGAAGGCCAAAATGGGTTCCCCGATCCCACACCAGGTTGAACTCCACATAGCGGCCGCGGCGGTACAACTGGAAATCGCGCTCGCGTTGCGTGAAGATGCTGTCCTTGCGACGTTTGATGATCGGCAGATACGCCTGCAGGAACGAATCGCCTACAGCCTGCATCATTGTCAAGCTCTGCGCCAGGCCAAGCTCCTGGAAATCATCGAAGAACACGCCACCGATGCCGCGCTGCTCCTGGCGGTGCTTGAGGAAAAAATACTCGTCGCACCACTGCTTGAAACGTGGATGTTTGTCTTCGCCAAACGGTGCCAGCGTGTCTTTGCAAACCTGGTGAAAATGCACCGCGTCTTCATCAAAGCCGTAAAAAGGCGTCAGGTCCATGCCACCGCCAAACCAGCAAACCGGCTCGGCAGCTTCACCGACAGGGGTTGCCGCCAGCATCCTGACATTCATGTGTACCGTCGGCGCGTAGGGGTTGCGGGGATGGAACACCAGAGAAACACCCATCGCCTCGAACGGTGCGCCTGCCAGCTCTGGTCGATGCTGGGTCGCAGAAGGCGGCAGCCTGGGCCCGCGCACATGCGAAAAGCCACAGCCTGCACGCTCGAACACCTTGCCCTGCTCCAGGATTTTGGTGATGCCATTGCCCTGAAGCATCTCGCCCGGCTCTTTTTGCCAAGAATCGCTGACAAAGGGCTGGCCGTCGATTTCGGCAACGGCATCGGTGATGCGCTCCTGAAGACCCAGCAAAAAACCGCGAACGGCTGAAAGATCAATGCTGGACATGGCTGGCTCTCAAGACTTGATCGCCCGGTAGCCGATGTCCTTGCGGTACTGCGCGCCATCGAAATCAATGCCTCGTGCGACGTCGTAAGCGCGCTGCTGCGCCGCCTTGACGGTGCTGCCCAGCGCCGTCACGCACAGCACGCGGCCACCCGAAGTGAGCGTCGCACCGTCCTGCCGTTGCGTTCCTGCATGAAACACCATGGCGTCTTCCGCTGCCACAGGCAGACCGTGGATGACATCGCCCTTGCGCGGGTGCAGCGGATAACCGTGCGCGGCCATCACCACGCCCAGCGCCGGCCTGCGGTCCCATTCCATTTCCACCTTGTCGAGGGTTCCCGAGGTGGCGGCCATCAAGACCTCGAACAGATCGGTTTTCAAGCGCATCATGATGGGCTGGGTTTCCGGGTCGCCCATGCGGCAGTTGAACTCCAGCGTCTTGGGCTTGCCCTGCGCATCAATCATGAGGCCGGCATATAAAAAACCGGTGAACGGAATGCCGTCTTTTTCCATGCCTCGGATGGTGGGCAAGATGATTTCGCGCATCGCCCGGGCGTGGACATCGGGCGTGACCACCGGGGCTGGCGAATAAGCGCCCATGCCGCCCGTGTTCGGCCCCTGGTCGCCATCGAGCAAACGCTTGTGGTCCTGGCTGGTGGCCATGACGGCCACATTCTTGCCGTCGCACATGACGATGAAGCTGGCTTCCTCGCCCTGCAGAAATTCCTCGATGACCACGCGCGCGCCGCCTTCGTTGTGGCTCACGCCCAGCGGATTGAATTCCGGGTCCGGCGCCAGCATGAATTCGATCGCCTCGTGCGCCTCGTGCAGGGTCATGGCCACCACCACCCCCTTGCCGGCGGCCAGGCCGTCGGCCTTGACCACGATCGGCGCGCCTTTTTCATCGACATAGGCATGCGCCGCCACCGCATCGTTGAAGGTTTCGTAGTCGGCGGTTGGAATATGGTGGCGCTTCATGAAGGCCTTGGAAAACGCCTTGGAGCTTTCCAGCTGCGCAGCCGCCTTGGTCGGGCCAAACACCCGCAGACCGTGCGCGCGAAACTCATCGACGATGCCGGCGGCCAGTGGTTGCTCTGGGCCAACGACCGTTAATGCTATTTTTTCTGTAGCAGCCCAAGCCCGCAGGGCGTGCGGATCAGTGATATTTATATTCTCAATCCGAGAATCGAGGGCTGTTCCGCCATTTCCCGGCGCCACATACACCGCCTGCACCCTGGGCGACTGGGCCAGTTTCCAGGCCAGCGCATGTTCACGGCCGCCGCCGCCCACGACCAAGACTTTCATGATGAAGCTTTCATTGTTGTTGTGTTTTCTAAAGTGGTTTATTCGGAAAGCTCGGCATTGTGAAAGACTGCCTGCGTATCGTCCATGTCTTCCAGCACATCCAGCAGTTTTTGCATCTTCTGGGCATCCTCGCCGGCCAGCTCGATGGTGTTGTCGGCGCGCATGGTGACTTCGGCCAATTCGGCGATCATGCCGGCGGCCTCCAGGGCGTTCTTGACAGTTTCCAGTTCGGTGTAAGGCGTCAGCACCTCAATGGCGCCGTCCTCGTTTGCAATCACATCGTCGGCTCCCGCTTCCAGGGCAATTTCCATAACCTGGTCCTCGTTCGTTCCCGGCGCAAAGATAAGCTGGCCGCAGTGTTTGAACTGGAATACCACCGAGCCTTCGGTGCCCATGTTGCCGCCGTGCTTCGAAAATGCATGGCGAACTTCGGCCACCGTGCGAACCTTGTTGTCGGTCATGCAGTCCACCAAGATCGCCGCACCGCCAATGCCGTAACCTTCATAACGAACTTCTTCGTAGTGGACGCCTTCGAGGTTGCCTGTGGCCTTGTCGATGTTGCGCTTGACAGTGTCGGCCGCCAAGTTGGCTGCCTTGGCTTTCTCTACTGCCAGGCGCAGACGCGGATTGGTTGCCAGGTCGCCACCGCCCAGACGCGCGGCCACCATGATTTCGCGTATCACCCGCGTCCAGACCTTGCCGCGTTTGTCGTCCTGCCGACCCTTGCGGTGTTGAATATTCGCCCATTTACTATGACCGGCCACGGAAAATCCTTCAGCAATTGATTTAATCTACAGCATTTTACTTTTCGCTTGCCCTTCTCCCACGCCGTTTTATCAGGACCACCACATCATGGCCAAGCCGCTCCTCATTGCTAAAAACGCCCTGACCCCATGCGAGCTGCTGCCTGCACTGGCCAACCGGCATGGCCTGATCACGGGCGCCACCGGAACCGGCAAGACGGTCACCCTGCAGACCCTGGCGGAAAGCTTTTCCAGAATCGGAGTGCCGGTCTTCATGGCCGATGTGAAAGGCGATCTGACCGGCATTAGCCAGGCTGGCGTCATTGGTGAAAAATTGGCAGGCATTCTGAAAGAACGTGGGCTGGAAACACCCGAGCCGCTGGCATGTCCCGCCACGCTGTGGGATGTGTTTGGCGAGCAGGGCCATCCGGTCCGTGCCACAGTGTCTGACATGGGGCCTTTGCTGCTGGGCCGCATGCTCAACCTGAATGAAACGCAAGCCGGTGTGCTGAACCTGGTCTTCAAGATCGCCGACGACAACGGACTGCTGCTGCTGGACCTCAAGGATTTGCGCGCCATGCTCCAGTACGTGGGAGACAACGCCAGCCAGTTCACCACCCAATATGGCAATGTCAGCGCCGCCAGCGTCGGCGCCATCCAGCGCGGGCTGATGCAGATCCAAACCCAGGGCGGCGAGAAATTCTTTGGCGAGCCGATGCTCAACATCAGCGACTTCATGCAGACCGACAGCGCCGGGCATGGCGTCATCAACATCCTGGCGGCCGACAAGCTGATGCATTCGCCGCGCCTGTACGCGACGTTCCTGCTGTGGATGCTGTCCGAGCTGTTCGAGCAGTTGCCCGAAATCGGCGACCCCGACAAGCCCAAGCTGGTGTTCTTCTTTGACGAGGCGCATTTGCTGTTCACCGATGCGCCCAAGGCACTGGTCGAGCGCATTGAACTGGTGGTGCGGCTGGTTCGCTCCAAAGGCGTCGGTGTTTATTTCGTGACGCAAAATCCGCTGGACATTCCGGATTCAGTGCTGGCGCAATTGGGCAACCGGGTGCAGCATGCCTTGCGCGCCTACACACCACGCGACCAGAAAGCAGTCAAGGCCACGGCGCAAACCATGCGGCAAAATCCCGGGCTGGACATAGAAACCGCAATCACCGAACTGGCCGTCGGCGAGGCGCTGGTGAGTTTCCTAGACGCCAAGGGCCGGCCCAGCGTCACCGAGCGCGTCTTTGTGCTCCCGCCCGGCAGCCAGCTCGGTCCGATCTCGCCGCAGCAGCGCCAGCAACTCCTTCAGGACTCGCTGGTAGCCGGTGTCTATGAAAAAGAAGTTGACCGCGCATCGGCTTACGAATTGCTCCAGGAACGTGCCACTGCAGCCGCCCCAGCGGCCGCATCGCCGAATGGCGGCGCGGCAGGCCAGTCGAATTCGGGCGGCATGCTGGGCGGGCTGAACGACATGCTGTTTGGCCGCACCGGTCCGCGCGGTGCCAAACATGACGGCCTGGCGCAAAGCATGGCCAAGTCTGCCGTCCGCACCATGGGCTCGACTGTCGGACGCGAGATCGTCCGTGGCGTACTGGGCAGCCTGTTCGGTGGCAAAAAACGCTGACAATCGGTTCTGACACCACAAGAAAGCCATCCCTTCATGAGCAATGTTCACCTGATCAACCACCCGCTGGTGCAGCACAAGCTGACGCTGATGCGCCGTAAAAACGCTTCGACCAGCACCTTTCGTACCCTGCTCAGCGAGTTGAGCAACCTGATGGCCTACGAAGTTACCCGCGACATGCCGCTTCAGGACATCGAAGTGGAAACGCCGCTGGAAACCATGACCGGCAAGATCATCGATGGCAAGAAGCTGGTTCTTGTCTCCATATTGCGCGCCGGCAACGGTTTTCTAGATGGTTTCCTGAACGTCGTGCCTGGCGCCCGCGTGGGCCACATCGGCCTGTACCGGGACCCGAAAACCCTGGCGCCGGTCGAGTACTACTTCAAGATGCCGCAGGAAATGGAAGAGCGCGATGTTGTCATCGTCGACCCGATGCTCGCCACCGGCAACTCGGCCATCGCAGCTGTGACCAGGCTCAAGCAACTCAAACCCAAGTCGATCAAGTTTGTCTGCCTGCTGACCTGCCCGGAAGGCGTTGCGGCCCTGCAAAAGGCGCACCCCGACGTGGCCATCTACACCGCAGCGATCGACAGGCAACTCAACGAGCATGGTTACATACTGCCAGGCTTGGGCGATGCCGGCGACCGTATTTTCGGAACCAAATAAGGCCCTTACGCACAGGACATGAGCACAAACAGCTATTCAATCTATAGCATCCAAAGTTTTATTTTCTGACTCTCCCCGACCGTTTAGTCCTAAGCTTTTCATGCCTATCCCTAAGGGAACTTCCCAAGTCGCCTTGCCTGCGCTGCCATGGCTTGCAGCAGGTCAGGCTTTTCCACCGCTGGAAAACGCCTGGAGTATGGCCGATCCGGCACCCGGCCTGCTGGCGGCTGGCGAAACACTCGATGCTGCCACCTTGATTCGGGCTTATTCAGGCGGTATTTTTCCTTGGTTCAGCCTGGGTCAGCCGGTGCTCTGGTGGAGTCCCGATCCGCGCATGGTGCTGCGAACCGCTGACTTCAGGCTGCACCGGTCGCTACGCAAACGCATTGTTCATTTCATTAACGATGCACGATGCGAAATCAGGTTTGACAGTGCCTTCGATCGCGTCATCGGCGCTTGCGCCAGCCAACCGAGGGCAGGCCAGTCCGGGACCTGGATTGTTTCGGAAATGGAGCAGGCTTATGGTGAATTGCACCGCGCAGGCCATGCCCACAGTGTGGAAACCTGGGTAAACGGAGAACTTGTCGGCGGCTTGTACTGCGTCAACCTGGGCACCATGGTTTTTGGCGAATCGATGTTTGCGCACCAGACCGATGCCTCCAAGATCGCCTTGGCTGCACTGGTGGCGTTTTGCTGTGCCAAAGGCATCAGGATGATCGATTGCCAGCAAAACACTGGCCATCTTGCATCACTCGGCGCTGCCGAAATCAGCCGTGCAGTGTTTGCCGCTCACCTGCACCATCATGTGAATGCAAGCGTGCCCAGATGGCATTTTGATTCCCTATACTGGCAGCAAATCCTGAAGGCGATGGCAACCCCATTGCCCGCATCATCGTGACGCATCTCAAAGACCTGCCGCTGCACACTTTGCAGTTCTACGCAACCGCGCCCTACCCCTGCAGCTACTTGCCGGGTCGGCAGGCACGTTCGCAGGTCGCAACACCCAGCCACCTGATCCACAACGATGCCTATTCAGAACTGGTCACCCAAGGTTTCCGGCGCAGTGGCATGTTTACCTACCGGCCTTACTGTGATGGATGCCAGGCCTGCGTGCCGCTGCGTGTACCCGTCAATACCTTCACACCAGACCGCAGCCAGCGGCGCGCCTGGAAGCGCCACCAAACCCTCAAAGCCACCAGCCTCAAACTGTGTTTTCTTCCAGAACACTACCAGTTGTACCTGCGCTATCAGAACAGCCGTCACGCCGGCGGAGGCATGGACCATGACAGCATCGATCAGTACACCCAGTTCCTGCTCCAAAGCCGTGTCAATTCAAGGCTGGTAGAGTTTCGCGAACCCTTGCCAAACGGCGAGACGGGAGCGCTAAAAATGGTTTCAATTCTGGATGTGCTCGAAGACGGCATATCAGCGGTCTATACCTTCTATGAGCCAGAATCAGGTACTGGCTACGGGAACTACAGCGTGCTCTGGCAGATCGAGCAGGCTCGGCAACTCGGCCTGCCTTTTGTCTATCTGGGGTACTGGATCGCCCAGAGTCCCAAAATGAGTTACAAGCTCGGTTTCAGCCCCAACCAAATACTTCTAAACGGCGGCTGGATTGACTCACGAACCGTCAACGCCGGCGCCCAATAGGTGTGCTACGCAATTCAACAACGGATCGGGGTGCAGACTTAGCAATGCGCAAGCTTATTTCACAAGGTAAAATTTGCTTTAGAAAGCCTGCACATGATAAAGCCCGACAACGATCTTCCCGTCAAACCGACCGTCCAAGTGATCGAGCGTATGTTTAGTCTTCTGGACATTCTGGCAAACCATGAAGAAGCGGTTTCCCTCAAGGAAATTAGCGAACAATCTGGTCTGCATCCCTCCACAACGCACCGCATTCTTAATGATCTGGCCTCGGGACGTTTTGTGGAACGGCCGGCAGCGGGAAACTACCGCTTGGGCATGCGACTGCTAGAACTTGGGAACTTGGTCAAGGCACGCCTCAATGTCCGCGAAGCGGCTCTTCTTCCCATGCGCGAACTACATAAACTGACGCAACAACCCGTCAACCTTAGCATGCGTCAGGGCGATGAAATCCTGTATGTTGAACGCACTTACGGCGAACGCTCCGGCATGCAGGTGGTACGCACCATAGGCGGCCGGGCACCGCTGCACCTGACGTCGGTCGGTAAGCTGTTCCTTGCTTCCGACGATCCCCAGCGCCTGAGCGCCTACGCGACCCGAACCGGTTTGCCCGGGCAAACACGCAACAGCATCACCGACCTGGTAGTGCTTGAACGGGAACTGTCCAAAGCCCGCCAATACGGATTTGCGCGGGACAACGAAGAACTGGAAGTGGGTGTTCGCTGCATGGCTGCCGGCATTTATGACGACCAGAATAAGCTGGTGGCAGGCTTGTCGATTTCTGCGCCTGCTGACCGGCTGGATGACAGTTGGCTGCCCAAGCTGCAGGCAACAGCCAACGAGATATCGACAGCGCTGGGCTACACTTCAAGGTAAAAGCAGCTCTCACGCCAATATCACAGGCACTTATTGCTATAAATAATACAGCATTATAGAAAGTGTATGCCTGAGACAGTTTTTTTGAAAAACACACATCAGGCAGGTGTTTTCAAGCTTTCCGACCGCTGGACATTAACCGCTGATGTGCTTGTCGGAGGCGCTAATCTTGACCTTTTGATCAGCCACCGGGTTGGTCTCGACCCAGCGCCGCACGCGCTCTGCATCGCCCAAGCGGCTCAGCTTGCCGGCTGAATCCAGAAACACCATGATCAACTTGCGACCGGCGATCTTGGTCTGCATGACCAAGCACTGACCAGCTTCATTGATGTAGCCGGTTTTCTGCAGGCCTATGTCCCATTCTGGGTTTTTTACCAGACGGTTGGTGTTGTTGTACTGAAGGGTTCGGTTTCCAACCGCCACCTGATATCCCGGAGACGTCGTTAATTCGCGCAGCATAGGATCTCCATGGGCAGCATTGACCAAGGCAGCGAGGTCCTGTGCACTGGACTGGTTACGACTGGAAAGACCAGTAGGTTCTGAATAGCTGGTGTCGTGCATACCAAGCATTTTTGCCTTGGCATTCATCAGACTGACAAAAGTGGCCATGCCGCCTGGATAGGTGCGGCCAAGGGCATGAGCGGCCCGGTTTTCGCTCGACATCAACGCCAGGTGGAGCATTTCCCCGCGGGACAGCGTGGTGCCAACGCTGAGCCGCGAACGGCTGTGCTTTTCAGTGTCGACATCATCCTGCGTCACAGTGATCATTTCATCCATTGGGAGCCTAGCCCCACTGATGATCACGCCAGTCATCAACTTGGTGAGGGACGCAATCGGAAGCACGGCATGTTCATTTTTGCTGAATAGCACTTCGCGCGTGTCCTGGTCAATCACCAATGCAACGCTGGATTTCAGATCTAGCGGATCGATTGAACTGTGCAGGCCAGCCATCTGGCCAAACGAAGGCATGGCGGGAATGATGGCCTGAATGATGGAAGGCCGCTTGGAAGGGGCTACCTTCGCGCTGGTTTCAAAACGTACGGTCTTGCGAGTGGGTACAACTTTTTTGGACGCTTTCGATTTTTCGACATGGGGTTTTTTGACAATCGTTCGCTTAGGCGACGATTTTTCCGGTGCCGCATTGGCAGTCGGCGCGACTATAGCAAACGACAAAGCAAAGAATCCCACGATTTTTAATGCGCGACTCAAAAGCTGTTTCGACATGGTGAATATTGCCTGATTTAGTTGCGGTAAAGAGAAAGGCTGAAGTGTATAGAAATAGAAAAAATCACGCAATATCAGGAGCTTGCGTGACTTTCTCGAATAACCACCAGAAACTCTAGATTCGTCTTCCCCTTGCCTCTCAGGTCTGAGCTAAGCCATTGAATCTAAATGGTATTGTTAAAAACAAACTGTCTATCCCTGCGCGGCAACTCTTTCGGCTTTACTTTGAAGTTTATTCAAGGCGCTTAAATAAGCTTTGGCCGACGCCACTACGATATCAGGATCGGACCCCACACCATTTACAACGCGTCCACTATTTTGTAAGCGCACGGTCACTTCGCCCTGGCTTTCGGTGGAGCCGCTGATGGCATTTACTGAATAAAGCACCATTTCTGCTCCGCTTTTGACGTGGATCTCAATTGCCTTGAGCGATGCATCTACAGGACCGTTTCCATCGGACTGGCCCTTGACTTCTTTTCCGGCGACTGTGAAAACGACGCAAGCTTGGGGACGCTCACCGGTTTCACTGTGCTGGGACAGCGAAACAAAACCATACTGTTCGTTGCTATGGGCAACGCTTTCATCGCTGACCAGCGCAAGAATGTCCTCATCAAAAATATCGCTCTTGCGGTCTGCAAGGTCCTTGAACTTGATGAAGGCGTTGTTGATGTCGGTTTCACTTTCCATCGCCACGCCAAGTTCCTGAAGGCGCTGCTTGAACGCATTTCGTCCGCTCAGCTTGCCCAGAACGATCTTGTTGGCCGACCAGCCCACGTCTTCGGCGCGCATGATCTCGTAGGTGTCGCGCGCCTTCAGCACACCATCTTGGTGAATGCCCGAAGCATGGGCAAAAGCATTAGCGCCCACAACGGCTTTGTTAGGCTGGACCACAAAACCGGTCGTCTGGCTCACCAGGCGACTGGCCGCGAGTATTTGCTGTGTGTCGATGCCAAGTTCGAGGCCAAAGTAGTCCTTGCGCGTTTTCACCGCCATCACCACTTCTTCAAGTGAACAATTGCCTGCGCGTTCGCCCAAGCCGTTGATGGTACATTCCACCTGGCGGGCGCCGCCGATCTTCACACCTGCGAGTGAGTTGGCAACCGCCATGCCCAGATCGTTATGACAGTGAACCGACCAGACGGCCTTGTCGCTATTGGGAATGCGTTCACGCAAGTTCCTGATGAAATTACCATACAACTCGGGAATCGCATAGCCGACGGTATCGGGAACATTGATAGTGGTCGCGCCTTCGCTGATGACGGCCTCGATGACGCGGCACAAAAAGTCAGGATCGGAGCGATAACCGTCTTCGGGACTGAACTCAATATCAGCCATGAGATTGCGCGCAAACCGCACCGATAGTTTCGCCTGCTCAAACACTTGGTCAGGTGTCATGCGCAACTTTTTTTCCATGTGCAGGGCACTGGTCGCCAAAAAGAGGTGCAAGCGTCCTGAATTGGCCGGCTTCAGCGCTTCGGCGGCGCGTGAAATATCACGGTCGTTTGCACGAGCCAGCGAACAGATGGTGGAATCCTTGATGACTTCTGCAATAGACTTGACGCATTCGAAGTCACCATTGGAACTGGCCGCAAAACCAGCCTCAATGACGTCAACCTTCAACCGTTCCAGTTGGCGGGCAATGCGCAGTTTTTCGTCACGGGTCATAGAAGCGCCAGGCGATTGCTCACCGTCGCGCAAGGTGGTGTCAAAAATAATGAGTTTGTCAATCATGGGAAGTCTCTTCAGGTTTAATGGCATTGTCACCGGCTGCAAAAGTGCAGCAAGGCTGAGGACGGTTATCTGAAAGAAGTTTTTACGCAGATTTCAATGGCATTGCGTTGTCAAGTAATGAATACCAGCAACCCAAAAAAAACGGCCCGTTGCTGGTGCAAACGGGCCGTCGAGTTATGTGTAAGCGCGCGCTACCATCTCGGCCCGTTGGCAGATAGCAGTAGAGATAGCGAAATTTTTTTCATTCGTTCAATGTACCACAAATCATTTATGTAGCCCACGTTCGTCAGGCTCGTCGGTAGATGTTGAAATTACACTCGTATATTGGCCCTTGGCCTTGCGCCAGCCGTACAGCACATAACCCGAGAGGCCATAAATCACAAACAGGCCGAATATGACCGTCGGCGGATCAATATTGATGATGGCAATGCCAAGTGCGATAAGCACAATGACGACGAATGGGACGCTGCGCTTCATCTGGACATCCTTGAAACTGTAGAAAGGCAAGTTGGTGACCATGGTCAGGCCTGCATACAGCATCAGGCCGAAGGTGATCCAGCGCACGTCAACACCATTGAAACCCAAGTCATTCATCAGCCAGATATAACCCGCAACAAGTGCAGCGGCGGCTGGAGAAGGCAAGCCCTGGAAGAAACGCTTGTCGACCACCGTCGTGTTGACATTGAACCGCGCAAGGCGCAAGGCTGCGCAGGCGCAATAAACAAATGCGCCTATCCAGCCCCAGCGACCAAGGCTGGTAAGTGCCCAGACATAGGCTATCAACGCGGGGGCTGCGCCAAACGACACCATGTCAGACAGCGAATCCATCTGCTCGCCAAAAGCGCTCTGCGTATTGGTCAAGCGTGCAATACGTCCGTCCAGGCTGTCAAGCACCATGGCACAAAATACGCCAATGGCGGCCTCATCGAACCGTCCATTCATGGCCATGACGATGGCGTAAAACCCGCCAAACAGCGCAGCGAGTGTAAACAGATTGGGCAATATGTAGATGCCTTTGCGCCGCTTGCGCGGGACAACTTCAGTGCCTGTTGTAACGTTTTCCTCGCTATCATGCATACAAAGTAATCCTCAGGCACGACTGATGCGCGCAAATAGCTATTGAATTCATGGTGCAGCGATTTAAGGCTTCACGCAAGAGATTGTCTTGTGAACAGGGGCCCAGCATACCGGTTGAGATTAACAATGATAAAAAGCCGATTTTTATTCGGAACATTTTTTCCAACACCATTGAAAAAGCCGCGCAAGGAATTTGCGCGGCTTTACTAGAACCGTCGTGGTCGAAAAGATCAGTTGCGCGTCTGGTCAACCAACTTGTTTTTAGCGATCCAAGGCATCATGGCACGGAGTTTTCCGCCTACTTGCTCAATTTGATGTTCTGCATTCAAACGGCGGCGGCTAATCAGGGTGGGCGCGCCAGCAATGTTTTCCAGCAGGAAGCTCTTGGCGTATTCGCCGGTCTGGATGTCTTTCAACACCGCGCGCATGGCGTTTTTGGTGTCTTCGGTCACAATGCGCGGGCCGGTGACGTACTCGCCGTACTCGGCATTGTTCGAGATCGAGTAGTTCATGTTGGCAATGCCGCCTTCGTAGATCAGGTCCACGATCAGCTTGAGCTCGTGCAGGCATTCAAAGTAGGCCATTTCGGGGGCGTAGCCGGCTTCCACCAGTGTTTCAAAACCCGCCTTGATCAGTTCAACCGCACCGCCGCACAAAACAGCCTGCTCGCCAAACAGGTCGGTTTCAGTTTCTTCACGGAAATTGGTTTCAATGATGCCGGCCTTGCCACCGCCATTGGCCATGGCATAGCTCAGGGCCAGATCGCGCGCCTTGCCAGACTTGTCCTGATGTACTGCGACCAAGTGAGGAACGCCGCCGCCCTGGGTGTAGGTATTGCGCACCGTGTGGCCGGGAGCCTTGGGAGCGACCATCCAGACATCGAGGTCGTCGCGCGGAATCACCGCACCGTAATGCACATTGAAGCCGTGGGCAAACACCAGCGATGCGCCCTGCTTGATGTTGGGCGCCACATCGTTCTTGTAGACCAAGCCGATTTGCTCGTCAGGCAACAAGATCATGACCACGTCAGCAGATTTGACGGCATCAGCCACTTCAGCCACCTGCAGTCCAGCTTTTTCGACCTTGGGCCATGAAGCGCCACCCTTGCGAAGACCGACGACCACCTTGACACCGCTGTCGTTCAGGTTCTGGGCATGTGCATGGCCCTGGCTACCGTAACCGATGATGGCGACCGTCTTGCCCTTGATCAGGCTCAAATCACAATCCTTGTCGTAAAAAACTTTCATCTGTCGCTCCTAAATAATCAGCAAAAAAATAAAAACTGCCAGATCCGGCACCTGGATTCCAGCCAAATCAAACTCTCAGAATTCGCTCGCCACGGCCTATGCCGCTTGAACCGGTTCTCACCGTCTCCAGAATGGCGCTGCGGTCGATGGCTTCCAGGAACGCATCGTTCTTAGTTTGGTCGCCCGTCAGTTCAATCGTGTAACTTTTCTCGGTTACATCAATAATTCGCCCGCGAAATATATCAGCCATGCGCTTCATCTCTTCGCGCTCCTTGCCAACCGCGCGCACCTTGACCATCATGAGTTCACGCTCGGTGTAGGAGCCTTCGGTCAGGTCAACGACCTTGACCACTTCGATCAGACGGTTCAAGTGCTTGGTGATCTGCTCTATCACATCGTCCGAACCAGAGGTCTGGATCGTCATGCGCGACAGGGTCGGGTCTTCCGTAGGCGCGACGGTCAAGCTTTCAATGTTGTAACCGCGGGCCGAGAACAGGCCAACGACACGGGAAAGAGCACCCGGCTCGTTTTCCAGCAAAACTGCAATGATATGTTTCATGGGAAGATTCCTCTTTTCGCTGCCCTCCCCTGCGCACGGTAATGCGCAGACTCGGCAGTCAATAGATTCGTCAGTTGACGAGGTGAATGTATAGGCGGAAGGTCGATGCGGTCAGAGATCTTCCGATCCCAGCAGCATTTCAGTAATGCCCTTGCCGGCCTTTACCATCGGAAACACGTTTTCTGTAGGATCCGTCCGAAAATCCATGAACACGGTGCGGTCCTTGAGCTTGCGCGCCTCGCGCAGCGCCGGCTCCACATCCTGCGGCTTTTCGATCAGCATGCCGACATGGCCATAGGCTTCGGCGAGCTTGACAAAGTTGGGCAGCGCATCCATGTAGCTGCTGCTGTAACGGCCGGAATATTCTATTTCCTGCCACTGGCGCACCATGCCTAGGTAACGGTTGTTGAGCGAAACAATCTTGATCGGAGTGTTGTACTGCAGGCAGGTCGAAAGCTCCTGGATGCACATCTGCACCGATCCTTCTCCGGTAATACAGAAGACTTCCGAATCCGGCTTGGCAAGCTTGATGCCCATGGCGTATGGAATACCAACGCCCATGGTACCCAGACCCCCTGAATTGATCCAGCGCCGCGGTTCGTCGAACTTGTAGTACTGTGCAGCCCACATCTGATGCTGGCCCACATCGGATGTGATGTAGGTATCGGCATCCTTGGTCATGTTCCAGAGCGTCTCGACCACATACTGCGGCTTGATGACATCGCCGGTGCCCATGCTGTACTTCATGCAATCCCGCGAGCGCCAGGCATCTATGGTGTTCCACCAGCCACCCAGCGCATCGGCATCAGGTTTAAGGCCCGACTCGCGAATCATGCCGATCAGTTCCGTCAGTACATCCTTGACGTCACCAACAATGGGAACGTCCACCTTGACGCGCTTAGAAATGCTAGACGGGTCGATATCGATATGAATGATCTTGCGTTCGTTTTGGGCGAAGTGTTTCGGATTGCCGATCACACGGTCATCAAATCGCGCGCCAACTGCCAACAACACATCACAATTCTGCATGGCATTGTTGGCTTCAAGCGTGCCATGCATTCCCAGCATCCCCAGGAATTTCTTGTCACTGGCCGGATAAGCGCCCAAGCCCATCAGCGTGTTGGTGCAGGGGTAGCCCAGCATGTCTACCAAGGTGCGCAATTCCTGCGATGCGTTGCTCAGCAGCACACCACCGCCAGTGTAGATATAGGGCCGCTTCGCCGCCATCAGCAACTGCAGCGCTTTGCGAATCTGGCCAGCATGGCCTTTGCGAACCGGGTTGTACGACCGCATTTCAACGGTTTTTGGATAACCGGCGTACAAAGTCTTGTTGAAAGAGACATCCTTGGGTACATCGACCACCACCGGACCGGGCCGGCCGGTCCGGGCAATGTGAAAAGCCTTTTTCATGGTCTCTGCCATGTCGCGCACATCCTTGACCAGGAAATTGTGCTTGACGATGGGGCGGGTAATGCCCACGGTATCGCATTCCTGGAAAGCATCCAGGCCTATGGCAGCCGTCGGCACCTGGCCGCTGATGATGACCATAGGGATGCTGTCCATGTAGGCGGTCGCAATGCCGGTCACGGCATTGGTCAGGCCAGGGCCCGAGGTGACCAAGGCAACGCCCACATCGCCAGTCGCGCGAGCATAGCCATCGGCTGCGTGCACTGCGGCCTGCTCGTGGCGCACCAGTACATGCTGAATGGAGTCTTGCTTGTAAAAAGCATCATAAATATGAAGCACCGCTCCGCCAGGATAGCCCCAGATGTGCTTGACACCTTCAGCTTGAAGCGACTTGACCAGAATCTCGGCGCCCCGGAGTTCCTGAGAATTTGTGTTGGCAGATGCTGCAGCTGCGGAAGCGATTTCCGCCTTTGTGATTTCCATGTTTAACCTTTGTGAATTTCTCTAACGAAATACCTAGGGTGCCTCTTGGCCCGCTCTTGTGAAGCCGCGTCGAGACTTGAGGCCAAAACCATAAGCAGAAACATAATCTGCCGAGCCATGACCCGTTTGCCTTTTAATGTGCAGCCAGCATTATGACACTGCGCAAGGCTTGCCTGCCGCCATAAACCCACTAATGTTGGAGACGGAAGGTCCGGAGTTAGGCGCAAACGCAATGAGATAATTTAAAGCTGGGCATCGGTCAAAGACCATGCATCGACACATCAAGTCCTAAGTACACAAACAACGCTGGACAACCGGGACCCACAGTTGGCAACTGAACAAGAACTTTCCGACTTTTTGAAAAGCGTTGAAAAACGGGCCTTTAAACGCAGCATTTATCACGTCCGTGATGAAGAAGCAGCGCTTGACATCGTTCAGGACAGCATGATGAAACTGGCCCAGCACTACGGCGACAAGCCGGCTGCAGAGTTGCCCATGCTTTTTCAGCGAATCCTTTCAAATACGACGCTGGACTGGTTCCGGCGCCGCAAGACGCGCAACGCCCTTTTTTCCAACATGAGCGAATTTTCTGCGTCCGGAGACGATGGAGATTTCGATCTTCTGGAAACTTTAGAGAGCCTGACCAACTCTGAAGGGACGGAAAGTGCGCAGGACGCCACTGAGCGAGCTCAGATTTTGCATGCGATCGAAGTTCAGATTCAAGAGTTGCCAGAGCGTCAACGGGAAGCCTTTCTGATGCGTTACTGGGAGGAAATGGATGTGGCTGAAACAGCGGTCGCCATGGGTTGCTCGGAAGGCAGCGTCAAAACACACTGTTCCCGTGCAGTTCACGCACTCAGCAAAGCGCTGAGCGCCAAAGGAATAAAACTATGAAGATTTCGCTCCAGAAAAATTCGACCATTTTGCAAGATCGGTTTGGCCTTAGAACCGCCTCCTACTTGTCAGCCGGCTCGACCAAGCTACCCCATGACATCTCCGAACGGCTGCGGTCAGCCCGCGTCCAAGCGGTTTCCCAGCGCAAGATCACCTCGACTCAAACTTCCGCTGGAGTGGTTCATTCAGGCGGCAGCGCAGCACTAACTTGGGGATCAGGCGAAGGCTTGAGTTGGTGGAGCAGGATTGGCTCGGTGTTACCCTTGATTGCACTGGTCACAGGCCTGTTGGTGATCAATACATTTCAAAGTGACAACCGGACCCAGGAACTGGCAGAAGTCGATGCGGCACTACTGACCGATGACTTGCCACCGGCCGCATTTGCAGACCCTGGTTTTGTCCAGTTTCTCAAAACTAGACGCCAGCCTGCCAGCCCCCTATGACGCACCCCACTGATTTTTTACTGGAGCCGACCTCCGGCATTTTCAATGCGCCAAGGGTGCTCCGAACAGCGGCTCTGATGCGCTCAGTCCTCATGGGCCCGGCAGTTGCCCTCCTGCTGGCATGGTCACCCATTGCTTCGGCGCAGATTACGCAACCGTCCACTTCAGTCAGTGCGCCGACTTCAGGCAACCCCTCGGCAACCGGTCCAGCCTGGTCACAGTTGACGACATTGCAGCAGCAAGCACTGGCACCGTTGGCGTCGAGCTGGAACACCAGCATGAGTGACGCGCAAAAACGCAAGTGGCTGGAGATCTCGAAAAACTACGGTGCGCTTACGCCCCAAGCCCAGGCCACGCTAAACAGCCGCATGAACGAATGGGTTGCACTCAGTCCCCAGCAGCGGGCCCAGGCACGGCTAAATTTCGGCAAGACGCTGGAATTGTCCAAGCAACTGACATCAGAAGAGAAAAAAGCCAAATGGGAAGCCTACCAGGCCTTGAGTATTGAAGAAAAACAAAAACTTGCTGACACAGCCAGCCCGAAACCAAGCGGCGCGGCCACTGCAGTCAAGCCCGTGGCTCCGCAAAAGCTGGCCACAGTTCCCGCACAGGCTGCCAGCCAGCAGGCTTTCAAGCCTGCACCTAAAATCAGCCCTTTGACTGCAGTCCCAGTGCCTGCTCCGCTAGCGCTGCCTGCGCCGGTAAACGGCTCGGCGCAATAGCGACAAAGAACCGGTCAGTTTTGACCGGCCTTCTTTGTTGCCCTATCGTCGCAGCGGCTTCCTTCGCGCATTCACTATTAAGTTGTTCACTTGATCGCAAAAGATATTCAAATACCGTCAATTCCAAGGCGCATGGCCTGTTGGGTGTATGAAGGCATGCTCATGTTCGGCGTGGTGTTCATTGCTGGCTACCTGTTCAGCACCCTGAGCCAGACGCGCAATGCGCTGGATAACCGCCATGGGCTGCAGGCTTTCGTGTTTGTGGTTTTTGCCGTCTACTTTGTCTGGTTTTGGGCCAAG
Organism: Polaromonas sp. CG_9.11; assembly: GCF_015752225.1. Classification (NCBI taxonomy): domain Bacteria; kingdom Pseudomonadati; phylum Pseudomonadota; class Betaproteobacteria; order Burkholderiales; family Comamonadaceae; genus Polaromonas; species Polaromonas sp. CG_9.11. Next base: position 157,190 of record NZ_JADOVE010000003.1, on the reverse strand, counting down.
GGCCAGACACTCGCCATGAAAACCTGGCACATTCGTGTCGTCGATGCCAATGGTCTACCGATTACCCAGCAGCGCGCACTGCTCCGCTACCTGCTCAGCTGGATGTGGTTTTTGCCGTCATTGGCAGCAAGCTGGATGATGGGGCTATCGGCTACCGAAGGCGCCCTTGTGACCATGGGATGGGTGGTCATTTGGGCCATCCTGGCGCGCTTTCATCCGCAGCGGCAGTTTTGGCACGATGCCTGGGCCGGCACCCGGCTGATCACTTCGATCACCCCACCAAAAGCAAAACGTCTCACATCAATCAAGGCTGCAGTTTCGAGGCCATCCTGAAAGCCATTTGTCATGCTGCACCGCCAGAATGATCGTCATGCCTGAACAAGTTCCATTTTCCTCGCCCGCCAGCGTCCAGAAAAACCGCCGTGGCCTGAGCCGCATCTGGCATGCAGCAGGCTACTCCCTGGCCGGCCTGCGCGCCGGGTGGAACGAAACAGCTTTCCGGCAGGAGGCGCTGGCCTCGCTGGTGCTGGTGCCGGCCGCCTTCTGGCTGGGCCGTAACTGGATGGAAACCGTCCTGCTCGCAGGAACCGTCATGCTGCTGCTGATTGTGGAATTGCTCAACACCGGCATCGAGGCGGCCGTCGACCGCATCGGTCCTGAATGGCATGAACTTTCCAAACGCGCCAAGGACATGGGCAGCGCTGCGGTTCTGCTCTGCCTGCTGCTTTGCGCAGGCACCTGGACGCTGGCGCTGGCCGACCGGCTTGGCGCATGAATCTTCAGACAGGCAGCGTGAATAACCCTTCTTTTTCCTTGTGCGTGTACTGCGGGTCGCGCCCCGGCAACAACGCCGAATTTGCCGCGCTGGCGAGGCAGGTCGGGACCTGGATTGGCCGTCATGGCGGCCAGCTGGTGTATGGGGGCGGCCACAATGGCCTGATGGGCATCCTGGCTGACGCGGCGCTGGCAGCAGGCGCCCGGGTGATCGGCGTGATTCCGAAGGCGCTGGTCGAAAAGGAATGGGCGCACACAGGTTGTACCGAACTGCACGTGGTGGAAAACATGCATGAGCGCAAGCGCATCATGGCCGAGCATGCCGACGCCTTTCTGGCGCTGCCCGGCGGCATCGGAACACTTGAGGAATTTTTTGAGGTCTGGACCTGGCGCCAGCTCGGCTACCACGACAAGCCGGTCGGCCTGCTCAACCTGGACGGCTTTTACGACAGCCTGCTGACGTTTCTGGGGTCGGCGGTCAGCAGCGGCTTCATGAGTGAATGGCAGATGGGGCTGATCCGCACCGGCAGCGATGCGGAACTGCTCGTGGCCGAGTTGGTGCAGGCGGCCGGCACGGCGCGGCCGACGGTGCAGCTGGACCAGATCTGAGCCGGCTTAAATCGCTGCTTCGTCTTCCTCGCCGGTCCGAATGCGCAACACGCGCTCGACGCTGGTGACAAAAATCTTGCCGTCGCCAATCTTGCCGGTGCGCGCCGCACGCACGATGGCTTCAACACAGCGGTCGACATCGTCGGTCTTGACGACCACTTCAACCTTGACCTTGGGCAGGAAATCAACCACATACTCGGCGCCGCGATACAACTCGGTGTGCCCTTTCTGACGGCCAAAGCCCTTGACTTCGGTGACGGTTAGGCCGGTCACGCCGCATTCTGCAAGGGCTTCACGGACTTCTTCGAGTTTGAAAGGCTTGAGGATGGCGGTAATTTGTTTCACGAAAAGTCTCTCTATGGGTCTGAAAACTGAATGGTAAAGGCCGACTGCTGACTGCGTTGTAACGATTGTGCGTCGCTGCCGACCGTCAGGCGCCAAACTTGCTGGTAATAGGATAACGCCAATCCTTGCCAAAACTCCGGTGGCTGACACGGATGCCGACCGGCGCCTGGCGCCGCTTGTATTCGTTGATGCGGATGAGTCTGGCTACGCGTTCCACCACGGCCCGCTCGAAGCCGGCGTCCACGATTGAATCGACGCTCTGGTCGTTTTCCATGTAGCTTTTCAGGATGGCATCAAGCACCTCGTAGGGCGGCAGGCTGTCCTGGTCGGTCTGGTCGGCGCGCAGTTCGGCGCTGGGCGGGCGCGTGATGATGCGCTCCGGGATCGGTGCGCTGCCGGTGCCGTAGGGGTCGTTTTCGTTTCGCCACCGGGCCAGCCGGAACACCGTGGTTTTCAGCAGGTCTTTGATGACCGCGAAACCGCCCGCCATGTCACCATACAGCGTGCAGTAGCCGGTGGCCATTTCGCTCTTGTTGCCGGTGGTCAGCACGATCGAGCCAAACTTGTTCGACAGCGCCATCAGGAACACACCCCGGATGCGCGCCTGGATGTTTTCTTCTGTGGTGTCCTCGGCCAGCCCCTTGAACTCGCCAGCCAGCGAGGCCTTGAAGGCTTCGAATTCGGGAATGATTGAGATCTCATCGTAGCGCACCCCCATGCGTTCAGCCATGGCGCGTGCATCGATCCAGGAAATATCGGCCGTGTAGGGCGACGGCATCATCACCGTGCGAACCTTGTCCGCCCCCAGCGCATCGACCGCGATGGCCAGCACCAGGGCCGAGTCGATACCGCCCGACAGACCCAGGATGGCGCCCGGAAAGCCGTTCTTGCCCAGGTAGTCGCGCACGCCCAGCACCAGCGCATCCCACAGGTCGGCTTCGGGGCTGCGCAAGGGCACGCTGTCTGCTACTAGTTCAATAGCATTCCGCACCCGCTCCGCCTGCACAAAGAACAGACGTTCCTTGAAACTCTCAGCCCGGCCGGCGAGCGCACCATCGGCCTGCAGGGCAAACGAATGGCCTTCGAAAACAATTTCATCCTGGCCGCCGACCAGGTGCGCATAGACCAGTGGCAGGCCCGTCGCCAGGCAGCGTTCGCGCATCATCAGCTCGCGCTCGCTGCCCTTGCCGACGTGAAACGGCGAAGCATTGATGACCACCAGCAACTCGGCGCCGGCCTGTCGGGCCAGCCGCGCGGGTTCCTCGAACCAGGCGTCTTCGCAGATCAGCAGGCCGATGCTGACCGCGTCAACGCCTTCACCAGCCTGAAATACGCAGGTGCCTTGACCGGGCGCGAAATAACGGCGCTCGTCAAACACCTGGTAGTTGGGCAGTTCGCGCTTGGCGTAACTTTCGATGACCCGGCCTTCGCGCACCACGCGGGCGGCATTGTGCCGCTGCTGCACTGCCACGCTTCGGGTGCGCAGGCCCAGGCCGCTGTCGCCGTGCGTGGGCGTGCCGACCACGACGGTCAGGCCTTTTAACCCGGCCAGCTCACGGGCCACCAGATTCACGGCATCATCACAGGCCTGGATGAATGAGGTCCGCAGAAACAGGTCTTCGGCCGCGTAGCCGCAAATCGCCATTTCCGGCGTCAGCACCAGCCGGACGCCCTGCTGGTAAGCGGTGCGGGCGGCAGCGATAATTTTTTGCGCATTGCCCCCCATGTCGCCAACACAGTAGTTCAATTGGGCAATGCAGATTTTGAGTGACATGTGGAAATCGAACCCTGAAAAAAACGCCAAAAATACGTGAAAAACAAGTCAAACGATTATGTCATCCGCATCCTGGATTCGCCGCTGGCCGTGAATACCGGCGAGTGGAATGCGCTGCTGGCCACGCAAAGCCAGGACGGCATTCTGAACCCCTTCATGCGCCACGAATACCTGGCCGCATTGCACGCCAGCGGCAGCGCCACGCTGAAGACCGGCTGGACGCCCCGTTTTGTCACCCTCTGGCAGGGCGACACCCTGGTTGGGGCCTGCGCCCTGTACCTCAAGGCACATTCCTACGGCGAGTATGTCTTTGACTGGGCCTGGGCGAATGCCTATGCGCAGAACGGACTGGACTATTACCCCAAGGCGCTGGTCGCCGTGCCGTTCACGCCTGTTCCCGGTGCACGGCTGCTGGCACGCGATCATGCCGAGCGTGCGCTTCTGGTGCAGGCGCTGGTGGCATGGTGCGACGAGCAAAAACTGTCTTCATTGCACGTGCTGTTTGCCGCTGATGACGACGTGAAGGCCTGCGAGGATGCCGGTCTGATGCTGCGCCACACGGTGCAGTTCCACTGGACTAACAGTGCCCCCACGCTGGCCGCTGCGCATTCTGCGCTGCCCCCAGAATCCGAATTTCTCCGTCCCCCGTTGGGGGAAAACAGGGATGGGGGCCTCTGCGAACCCGAATCTGGTTTTTCCTGCCGCCCCTTTGCCAGCTTCGACGATTTCCTGATGACGCTGAGCCAGGAAAAACGCAAGAAAATCCGCCAGGAACGCCGCAAGGTCCGGGATGCCGGCATCACCTTTCGCTGGTCGCTGGGACCGCAGATTTCGAGCGCCGACTGGGATTTTTTCTACCGCTGCTACGAACGCACCTACCTGGAACATGGCAATGCCCCCTACCTGAGCCGCGACTTCTTTCATCGCATGGAAAACAGCATGCCTGAGAACTGGCTGCTGTTTGTGGCCGAGCATGAGGGAACCCCCATTGCTAGCAGTTTGATAGCTGTCAGCGCCCGTCCTGATTGCGCAATCGGCATTATTGATGCCAAAAATTTCGCAGCAGAACCAGAAAGTGCGGGAAACACGTCATTCCAAGGCCTGACCGCCTACGGGCGTTACTGGGGCGCGCTGGCGCGGGTCGACTGCCTGCACTTCGAGGCTTGCTATTACCAGCCGATCGAATGGTGTATTGCGCATGGTTTTCAAAGTTTTGAAGGTGGCGCCCAGGGCGAGCACAAGATGGCCAGAGCCCTCCTGCCCGTCAAGACCACCAGCGCGCACTGGCTGGCGCATCCGTCCTTTGCCGATGCCATCGAGCGTTTCCTGGAGCGCGAAGGTGCGGGCATCGACCATTACCTCGAAGACCTGGAGCGGCGCAGTCCCTTTAAGGCAGCAGTAGTTCAACCTCCAACCAATCCGACCATCCCCTCATGAGCGAAAAGCCTGCTCCCTACACCCTTCGCATGGCTGACGCCACCGGCCTGAGCGCCGCCGAGCGCAGCGCCGCAGAACTGCGTTTTCGCTTGGCGCTGGAAGCCGGCGTCGGCGGCCGCGAAGGGGTCGTGCCCACGCTACAGGCCTGCATGCTGGCGCGATCGCTTACCAGCCAATTGACGCCCGGAGAACTGGCCCATCCCGACCATGATGCAGAGCGCGAAGTGATTGCGCTGTGGGAAAAGGCCGAAGACCAGGCCATCATGACGGCCCTGAAACCGCTGCACCGCGACACGGGCGACGCACGTTTCGAAATCAGCTTTTGAAACACCGGTGCTGCACTTTCAACGCTTCTTGGTTGACAGCTGCTGATGCCCGCGTTGATTGCGCTAAAAACTTTTTTTCATCATGAATCCCCTGTCCAGCCCCGTTGACATTGCACCCTACCTGACCGGGCCGTTGGCTGCAGCGGCAATGCAACCCGCCATCACGCTTGGCCGCACCCACGCCCGGCGGTTGCGCGAGATTTACCGCTCCGCTGGCTGGCCGTGCCAAGACATGCTGGAGATCGAACTGCTGGCCGGCGGCATGCTGCAGCGCGTTGACAGCCCGGCAGGCCACGAAACCCTGCGCGTGAGCGATGCCGGCGTTGCGTGGCTGGCGGCCACACTGGCCGTCAACCGCTCGACGCTGTCGGCGCATGAAGCGCTGGTGGAACGCGTGGCCTGCGAAATGGTGCGCGCCGGCCGCATCGCCTGGCGCACCCTGAGCCTGCGCGCGCAACTGCCGCCAGCCGCAGAAGGCGAAAAGGCCAGATGGTGCATGGTGCGGCCCGACGTGTTTTCGATCCGCAACACCACGGTTGAGACCTACCTGGAGCCGATCGTCCACGAGATCAAGGTCAAACGCTCGGACCTGCTCGGCGACCTGCGCCGTCCCGACAAGCGCGGCGCCTACCTCGACCTGGGGGGCGAATGCTGGTACGTGCTGGGCTGCGACGCCAAAGGCCGTCCCATAGGCGCAGCCGATGAGATTCCCGTCGAATGCGGCGTGATGCAGCTTGACAACGGCCGCCTGGTGGTGGTCCGGTCGGCGCCCCGTCGTTCACGGCAAAACCTGCCGCTGGGCGTGTGGATGGCACTGGCCAAGGCAACGCCGGTGGCTGGAATCAACGATGGCGTGCAGGGCCTGCTTGGCGAATGCGTATAGACCGGAGCCCATTTGACAGGCAACTGGGGCCTGCTGGAAACACAGCATCTTGCTACCATATTAATAGCTACCAGCACTTACGGAATATGCGCGATAGGCATTTTTGACCCTGAAAGTCGTTTTTAGGGCTTCAGTGCACCGGCGCTGGCGCGACGGCGAAGCGCAGGCTGACTTGGCAACCTTGCCGGGACAGGCCGACACGCTCTGACAACGCCAGCGCCTGTACATCGGCCCATACCAGTTTTCGGTAACCATCGTCATAACGGTCCAGCTGGCCTTCGCTCAGGGGATCGACCTGCAGCGTGACCGTGACCTCAGACGGTCTGGCCTGGGCATGGATCGTCACGGTGGCAGGCTGGTCCATCGCGTCGGTCAGCTCAAACAAGGCCGCGCTCAGCACCATGCGCAGGGGATCGCGCAGGACCTGGGCCGGCAGTTCCTCGACTTCATTGACCAGCCGGAAACCGCAAAAATGCAGCATGGTGGCCATCAGGCCAACGCATTCACGCACGCCGGACTCGACATCGGTCACGACATCCGGCTCGGGGGCCAGCCAGGTGCCCATGTCCATGCATTCTTCAAGCGCAGCCTTGGCGAATTCATTGATCTTTTCGGCCTCTTCGCGAACCGATGGCAAATCGGGCTGGGCGGCCGAAAGCTTGTGGTGCATGACGCCGTAGATCAGCCCGATGGGCTGCAACGGCCGAACCATGTGGTGCCGCAAGCAAGGCGCCAGGCGCCTGAGAACCGCATAGCGGGCTGCCTCGACCTGCTGGGCGGACACCTTGAGGGGCACCGCAGACATCATTGCGGCTTGAGGGGTTTCCTGGACGGTCATGTTTTCTGCTCCCGATGAAAAATAGGTGGCTTGTCTTGTGTATGGCTTCGCAGGTGCAACCCAGGCATGGCGAATAAAGCAGGTGGCTGCCGATGCAGTTTTCCTGGAAAATCAGCTGAACTGTTTGTATCAAATCAAAATCCGCTCCGGGGCTTTGGAGCAAGGGAATTTGTAATCAGCGGTTACCCCGCTGCCGCTTTATGAGCAGTGCCAGAAACCACCAGCCCTGGCGCATGACACGCTGACGGTTTTGCTGCCCTCAACACACAGCGCCGCAGCCAGCCTGACACGAGCCGCTCGGCCAAGGCGCAAGGCAAGCATCAAGCCAGCTTGTTGGGAACCAGTTGCGCAATGCTCTGGCAGATGTGCGCGACTGTGGCGGGTTTCGACAAATGGGCATTGAAGCCACTTTGCAAGGCCCGCACGGTGTCCACCTGCCGGCCATAACCGCTGAGCGCAATCGCCTTGAGGCTGCGCCAGTCCGGGCTCTTGCGTATTTTGCGGATCAGCTCGTAGCCGTCCATGTAGGGCATGCCCAAGTCCGAAATCAGCAGGTCGTAGCTGTTTTTTTCCAGCATTTCCAGCGCCTGCTGGCCGCTGGTGGCCATGTCCACGTCAGCACCTTCCAGACGCAGCAATGCAGAGAAGGGCTGCAGCAGGTCGATCATGTCATCGACCACCAGAATCCTGAGCCCCTTGAGGTTTGCGCTGGGCAGTCCGGCTTTTTTATCCTGCACCCTGGTTTGCGCCAACGGCAGCCAGATGGTGAAGCACGTGCCCTTGCCAATGCCTTCCGAATCGGCCAGCACCTTGCCGCCCTGCGCCACCGTCAGGTCGCGCACCAGCGTCAGGCCCACGCCCAGGCCGGTGTTGGTGTTGTAGATTTTTTGGTCAGGCGCCTGAATGAACATGCCAAAGATGTGCGGCAGGAACGCCGGGTCGATGCCCTGGCCGGTGTCGACCACACTCACGGTGGCAAATGTGCCGTCGCGGCCCAGCCGCACGGTGATTATTCCCCCGGCAGGCGTGAACTTGATGGCGTTGTTGATCAGGTTCCACAGGACCTGCTCCGTTCGGACGCGGTCGCACAGGGCCACCAGTTCCTTTTCACTGTATTCGTAATTCAGCGTCAGGCTTTTCTTGCTGGCGGCTTCGCGCGCAGCGGCGGCAATCGAAGTGGCCATTTCAGCCAAGTCGACCGGCGCCAGCCGCAGTGTCAGCTTGCCGGTACGGGCACGCGACAGGTCCAGCAGGTCATCAATGATCTTGGTCTGGCTGACCACGGCGCTGCGAATGGTTTCGCCGGCCCGCGCCACTTCGGGAAGCGCGCGCACCTCGGGATGGCTCAGCAGCAACTCGGTGTTGACCTGGATCAGGTTCAACGGATGCTTGAGTTCATGCGACATGACGGCCAAAAACTGGTCCTTGAGTTCGTTGGCCTGCTTTTCCATGGCCAGCAACTCGTCACGGCTCACCTGCTGCGACCGGCTTTCGGTCATGTCTCTGGCAATCTTGGCATAACCGCCGGCCTTGCCCTCCAGCCGGGTGACCACGCCGCAGCAAAAAAAGGTGCTGCCGTCCTTGCGCAGGTGCCAGCGTTCGTCCATGCTGCGGCCTTCCTCGCGCGCGCCGCGCAACTCGTCCTCCGGCACCCCGGCGGCACGGTCTTCGGGAGTGAAAATGGTGAAGAACGGCTGACCTACGATCTCGTGCGGCATGTAGCCGAAATTGCGCTGGGCACCGACGTTCCAGCTGGTGATGGTGCCCTCCTCGTCAATGGTCAAAATGGCATAGTCCTTGGTGGTTTCAGCGGCAATCCGAAGCCGTTCCTCGCCGGCGCGCAGCTTTTCCTCGGCCTTGCGCAATTCGGTGACATCCACAAAGGTCAGTACCACGCCATCGATGTGGTCATCTATCGTGCGGTAGGGGCGAATACCGGCCAGGTAATGCCTGCCGTCGCTGCTGCTGACCGGCCGCTCGATCGGGTTCAGCGTCTTGAGCATTCCGGCTGCATCGTTTGCCAGCGACGCATAGCAGAGCTTGTGGGTGATGTCCATCAAGGGGCGGTTGATGTCGGACTCGATCAGGTTGAAGATGCGGGTTGCCTGTGGGGTGAAGCGCTTGATGTGCAGGCTGCGATCGACAAATATCGTGGCAATGTCCGACGATGCAATCAAGTTTTGCAGGTCGTCGTTCATCATGCTGGTTTCATCGACCTTGACTTTCAGTTCGAAATTGACGGTGGTCAGCTCCTCATTGATCGACTGGAGTTCCTCCTTGCTGGTTTCCAGTTCTTCAGTGGCCGAGCGAAGTTCTTCATTGACGGTCTGCTGCTCCTCGTTCGAGGACATGAGTTCTTCGGTCGATATCTCGGTCTGCTCAATAATTTGATTAAGATTTTTCTTGAGCTGCCTGATCTCGGTTTCCAGCTGCTCGATCAACACCTGGTGTGCCTGCCCGGGATTGCCGGGCGAAAGAGCCGGTGGTTTTTCAGGCACCTCTTCAAACATTACCAGCGCCAGCGCTGAATCAGTGTCAACTTCACCGAAAGAATGCACGCTCATTTCCACCAGGATCATGCTGTTTCCGCGGCGCACCGGAACGGCATGCGTCCTGACCGGCTTGCCGGTATGCATGGCCTGGTAGAGCGCCGTGCGCAATTCGGTGCGCAACTCGGCTTGGGTGTTGTCAAGAAGATTGACTGATGGCGTGCCGCTGCCCGGCAGCAGGAATTTCCCGACATTCTCCGACAGGTGCAAAATATTGTGCTGGCTATCGATCAGCACACTGGGCAGGACAACCTGGTCAATCAGCTTGTGGTGCAGTTCCCCAAAAGAAGCCGGCTTGGGCGCACGCCGGTCAGGCCCCCGATGACTGAAAACCGTCCGATCACTGGGCTGTTCCCTGGCGAGCAGAAAATGGCGGATGGAACTGCCATTCGGATTGACCTTGAAAAACCGGCTCTTTTTGTCAAACACGGTGTAGAGCTTGTTCGCTGCCTCGACAGACTCCGAAGTGCCCAGAAACAGGAATCCTTCAGGCTTAAGCGCAAAGCGAAAGGTTTCCAGAACACTGGACTGGGCCGACTTGTCCAGGTAGATCAGCAGGTTGCGGCAGCAAATCAGGTCAACGCGGGAAAAAGGCGGATCGCGCAGCACGTTGTGATGGGCAAACAGCAACTTTTCGCGCATCTGCTTGACCACCCTGAACTGCTCTTTTTCGGGGTTGAAAAACTTTTTCAGTCTGCCAGGCGACACATCGGTGGCAATCGATACCGGATACAGTGCGTTGCGGCCGACATTGACCGCCCTTTCATCAATGTCCGTGGCAAAAATCTGCAGCTCGGACGTGCAGTGGTGCAGTTCCATCTGCTCCCTGAGCAAGATGGCCACCGAATAGGCTTCCTCACCCGTGGCACAGCCCGCCACCCAGACGCGCACGGCCTCGTCTGGCGAACGATGGGCCAGCAGCGCCGGGAGCACATCGCGTTCAAGCGCTTCGAAGGCCGCCGGATCGCGAAAAAAGTTTGTGACGCTGATCAGCATGTCCTGGAGCAGCAGCTTGACCTCTTCAGGGTGCGCGCGCAGGAAATCACGATAGGCTGGCAGGTCCGGTACGCCATTGACCTGCAGCCGGCGTCCAATGCGGCGCAGAACCGTGGCCCGTTTGTACTGCCGGAAATCATTTTTGGAGTAGGTGCTCAGCGCCGACATGATGTCGCGCAGGGCGTCTTCGGCAAGGCGGGCGGCCTCATCGGTGTCGGCAACCGCAGCCCGTAGCGACGGACCGTCTTTCTGGGGCAGGCTGATGCGGGAGGCATTGGCCCAGAGTTCCTGGAGTCGCTGCGGCATTTCAGCCGCCGTTGTGACGAAGTCGACCATGCCGGTGGCAATCGCGGCTTTGGGCATGCCGTCATATTCGGCATCCCCGGGTTGTTGCACCAACGTGACACCGCCCGCTTCCTTGACCCGCGCCAGACCAGCGGCGCCGTCGTTGCCGGTACCGGACATCACGACGGCAATCGCCCTTTCCTGGTGAACCTCGGCCAGGGTACGGAAAAACAGGTCGATGGCCAGGTGCGCACCCCGCACGCGCGAGTGGCTGGACAGTTGCAGGTGTCCGTCGTTCATTTCCAGGTCGTGCGTGGGCGGTATCACGTACACATGGTTGGCTTGGATGGCGGTCGGCGCATTCACCTGCATGACCGGCATGCTGGCAACGCGCTGCAGTATCTGGGCCACATTGCTTTCATGTTCCGGCGACAAATGGAGAATGATGACAAAGGCCATGCCATTGGCAGCGGGCATCTGCTCGAAGAAACGCAGCAGGGCCTGCAGGCCCCCGGCCGATGCACCGATGCCCACCACGGGAAAGTTGAGAGTGCTTTTGGCCAAGCCATCGGTGTTTTCAGGGTAAAGGGAAGCGTCGCGCGGGTCTGCCATGCTGAAGTACCAGTCTGTCTGGGTAAATGAAATTTGATAATACGGCCGGATGCTGACATAAAAGCTTTCCAGGCTGACGTTCCATCACATGTGTCATTATTGATCCTGACCAGCAAAAATGACCGGTTCCCGACCTCGCCGATCTGTCCAACCGACAAAAAAACCGGCATATCCGGCGTCTTTGACTTTCAGCGGTCGTCATGCCTGAATTGATCCCTTATTCAAACCGCCAACAGCATCAGGACAGAGGGACCAGACAGCGCAGGACAGCCCCAGCGGGAGGATTGGCACACCGCTCGCATCCACCGGGCATGCAAAAAGCGCCTCCCGACTTAACGGGAGGCGCTTTTTTCATGCAACGCCGATTTTGTCATTTACTATTATTTTTATAGCAAACTATCCATACAGGACTTGCGCTAAGCGCATAAAAACCTCAAATCAATAAAAAATCACTCCGCCTGCTGTTCCTTGGCGTAGTTGGCCATGCCGTCGGTGATTTCTTTCTTTGCGGCTTCCGGGCCTTCCCAGCCTGAAATCTTGACCCATTTGCCTTCTTCCAGGTCTTTGTAGTGCTCAAAGAAATGGGCGATGGTTTTCAGGCGCAGCGGGTTCATGTCCTCGGGCTTTTGCCAGTGGCTGTACAGCGAGCATTTCTTGTCGATGGGCACGGCCAGCACCTTGCCGTCTTCGCCGGCTTCGTCGGTCATCTTCAGGATGCCGATGACGCGGCAAGTCACCACCACGCCGGAAATCAGCGGCACCGGTGTGATCACCAGCACATCGACCGGATCGCCGTCGCCGCTCAGGGTCTGGGGCACGTAGCCGTAGTTGCACGGGTAATGCATGGCGGTGCTCATGAAGCGGTCCACGAAAATGGCGCCAGACTCCTTGTCGACCTCGTACTTCACCGGATCGGAGTTCATCGGGATTTCGATGATCACGTTGAAGGCGTCGGGAGCGTTTTTGCCGGGTGTAACTTTATCTAGGGACATGGTCGCTTTGGAGTTGATGAAAACACATTGATGAAAAACGGCCTGTCTGGCCGCTGCGCTCAGCTTGCCCGACAGCCGCTTGTCGCGGGGGCAGGCCTCGCGGGCTGACAAACGGTTATTTGCCCGCATTTTACTGATGCCGACCTTACGGGTTGCCAACGGCTGGTGTTTTCGCGTTTAATTTCCCTGAGTTGGCCAATCGTCCCATCGCCTTGCACGCGAGCCACGAGGAAGCAACGCAGCGGGGGTCCGCTTGCGTGGCACCCATCAAGGCAAAAAAACAAGGTCGGAGGTATTTATGACAGGTCACTCAGCCGCGCTCATTCTTGCGCTGGTTTGCGGGCTCATTGCCGTGGGATACGGCTTTTGGGCGAGAAGCTGGATTCTTTCGCAGGACGCGGGCAACGCGCGAATGCAGGAGATCTCGGCCGCCATCCAGACGGGCGCTGCCGCCTATCTGGCCCGGCAGTACAAGACCATTGCCATCGTCGGCGTCATCCTGGCGGTGCTGATCGGGGTGTTTCTTGACAGCAAGACCGCCATCGGCTTCGTGGTCGGCGCCCTGTTGTCGGGTGCCTGCGGCTTCATCGGCATGAATGTCTCGGTGCGGGCCAATGTGCGGACCGCGCAGGCCGCCACGCGCGGCATTGGCCCGGCGCTCGACGTGGCCTTTCGCGGCGGCGCCATCACCGGCATGCTGGTGGTCGGCCTGGGGCTGCTGGGCGTGACCGGTTTTTTCTGGTTTCTGGTCGGCAACGGCAACTACCTGCCCACCAGCAAACTGGCCGACCTGCTCAACCCGCTGATCGGCTTTGCCTTTGGCTCGTCGCTGATCTCGATCTTTGCGCGGCTGGGCGGCGGCATCTTCACCAAGGGCGCTGATGTGGGCGCCGACCTGGTCGGCAAGGTCGAGGCCGGCATTCCCGAAGACGACCCGCGCAACCCGGCCGTGATTGCCGACAACGTCGGCGACAACGTGGGCGACTGCGCCGGCATGGCGGCCGACCTGTTCGAGACCTATGCGGTGACGCTGATTGCCACCATGGTGCTGGGCGCGCTGCTGGTGGCCGCCGCCCCGGTCAACGCCGTGCTGTACCCGCTGGCGCTGGGCGCGGTGTCGATCATCGCGTCCATCGTCGGCTGCTTTTTCGTCAAGGCATCGCCGGGCATGACCAACGTCATGCCTGCCCTTTACAAGGGCCTGGCCGTGGCGGGCTTGCTTTCGCTGGTGGCGTTTTACTTCGTCACGACCTGGCTGATGCCCGACGACGCCATTTATGCCAGTGGCAGCCAAATGAAGTTGTTCGGCGCCTGTGCCGTCGGCCTGGTGCTGACCGCGTGCCTGGTCTGGGTGACCGAGTACTACACCGGCACGCAGTACGCGCCGGTCAAGCACATTGCGCAGGCGTCAACCACCGGCCACGGCACCAACATCATTGCCGGCCTGGGCGTGTCGATGCGCTCGACCGCCTGGCCGGTGATCTTTGTCTGCATCGCCATTTTGGTGTCGTACAACCTGGCCGGGCTGTACGGGATTGCGATTGCTGCGACTTCGATGCTCAGCATGGCCGGCATCGTGGTGGCGCTGGACGCCTATGGCCCCATCACCGACAACGCCGGCGGCATTGCCGAAATGGCCGACATGCCGCCCGAAGTGCGCGCCGTGACCGACCCGCTCGACGCCGTGGGCAACACCACCAAGGCCGTCACAAAAGGCTACGCGATTGGCTCAGCCGGTCTGGCCGCGCTGGTGCTGTTTGCCGACTACACCCACAAGCTGGAAAGCTATGGCCGCGCCATCAGCTTTGACTTGAGTGACCCGATGGTCATCGTCGGCCTGTTCATCGGCGGCTTGATTCCCTACCTGTTCGGCGCCATGGCGATGGAAGCCGTGGGCCGCGCCGCCGGTGCCGTGGTGGTGGAAGTGCGCCGCCAGTTCAAGGAAATCCCCGGCATCATGGAAGGCACGGCCAAACCTGAATACGGCCGCGCGGTGGACATGCTGACCACGGCAGCGATCAAGGAAATGATCATTCCCTCGCTGCTGCCCGTCATCGTGCCGATCCTGGTCGGCCTGCTGCTCGGCCCCAAGGCGCTGGGCGGCCTGCTGATGGGCACCATCGTCACCGGCCTGTTCGTGGCGATTTCGATGTGCACCGGCGGCGGCGCCTGGGACAACGCCAAAAAATACATTGAAGACGGCCACCACGGCGGCAAGGGAAGCGAAGCGCACAAGGCAGCCGTGACCGGCGACACCGTCGGCGACCCGTACAAGGACACGGCCGGCCCGGCCATCAACCCGCTGATCAAGATCATCAACATCGTGGCGCTGTTGATCGTGCCGCTGATGATGAAATTCCACGGCGTCGAGGTACACGCAGCGCCGCCCATGGCGGTGCAGGCGCCCACGGCGTTCAGCGGCCCTGCCGCGCCGGTGATGACGCCGGTTGCGCCAGGGATGCCCGCACCGGCGCCCGCACGTGCCCCGGCTGCCGCAGCCATTCCAACGCCTGCGGCCAGCATGCCGGCACCAGCGGCTTCTCGATAGGGTTTTTCTTTGCGCACAGAGGGTGCGAATTCAACTTGCAACCACCCGCTTCGGCGGGTGGTTGCTTTGTCCGTCGTTGCCGCTTGCTGTGCTCTTTGCAGCAATTGCGATTTTTACGACAATTGACGACAATCAGGCGATGAAAACCTTCGACGACCTTGAAGTCCGGCGCCCGGCCCTGGCACAGGCCTACCTGGCCTTGCTGGCCGCCCAGCCAGGCCGTCCGCTGGCCCTGTTTGCACCCCGGCGCGTTGGCAAGACCTTCTTTCTGGACCACGACCTGGCGCCCGGTGCAAGGGACGCGGGAATGCTGCCGGTGTACGCCGACCTGTGGCTGCACAAGACAGCCCCGATCGAAGCGCTGAACCATGCGCTGGAAGAAGCGCTGGACGATTTGCAGGTGCCCGCCAGCCGTGCCGCAAAGCTGGCCAGAACGCCGGTGAAGAAAATCGGCCTCCTGGGGGCCAGCATTGACCTGGGCGAAGAACCGCAGCGCCGGGCCTTGCCGGAATCGCCGGCGCTTCGCCTGGATGCGCTGGTCACCCGGCTGGCCGCGCGGCACAAGGGCCAGATCCTGTTGATGCTTGACGAGGTGCAAACCCTGGGCGAGGCGGCCGATGGCGTGACGCTGGTGGCCTCCCTGCGGGCCGTCCTGCACAAGCGTCGCGGGGAGGTGCGCGCCGTCTTTACCGGTTCCTCGCAAGAAGGGCTGGCGCGGCTGATGAATACCGCAGGCGCGCCGATGTACCAGTTTGCGCAAATCATTGATTTCCCTTTTCTGGACGATGCATTCCTGCGCCTGCTGGCAGACCATTTCAGCACGGTGCATCCGGGGAAAGCGCTGGCGCTGGCCGACTTGCGCCATGGTTTCAGCAAAATTGGCTTCAAGCCGGCGCTGATGCGCGATGTGGTCAAGGCGATGTCGGCAGAAGGCGTGACCGATGTCTCGCAGGGACTGCGGAACTACATGACGAGCGACCACCAGGTCGCCGTCTGGCGGGCGCTGCTGAGTTCGGTCGATGCCTTCGACCAGGGGGTGTTGGAAGTGATTGCCAGAGGCGAGCCGCCCTTGAGCCAGGCGACGCTTCAAGCGCTGGCGGCCATCCCCGGTTCGAAGCCGACAATCTCCCGGGTCAGGTCATCCATCGAGAAACTGAAGCGCGGCGGTTTTCTGTCGAAGACCGCCGCCGGCACCCATCTGGACGACCCATTGCTTGCCGAGTTCGTGCTGCAACGCGCAGCACAGTAAGCACCCTGCGCGACCAGGAGCGGGCTAAACGATCCATTGCGGAAATCGCTGCCCGATGTCTTCGACAAAGGCCAGTGTTCCGGCCAGGTGCCGGCGCAAGGCTTGTTGCGCCGCCTGCGCATCCTTGCGCGCAATGGCTTCAACGATCGCATGGTGGTCCCGAACGATCGCCCGGGGCTTGCCGTCGACTGGCAGGTTCAGCCGGCGCAGCCGGTCCACATGCCCGCTTTGCCTGCGCACCAGCGCCCACAGCGGCCCCACACGGGCCGCTTCGTACATTTCCTGGTGAAACGCCTGGTCAGCCAGGGCCAGTTCTGGAACGTCCAGCGGGTTCAGTGCGGCTTCCTGCACGGCCAGGTGCATGTTCAGGCGCTGCATCAATTCGCGGTGTGCCGCATCGGGCAGTTCACACAGCGTTGCCAGGATTTCCAGTTCAATCGCCCGCCGCAGGAAATGCGCCTGCAATGCCGCCGTCAGGTCGATCCGGCTGACCACCGTGGCATGTTGCGGAAAAATGTCGATCAACTGCTCTTCGCCCAGACGCAACAGGGCATCGCGAATCGGCGTCTGGCTGATGCCGAAGTGTTCCGCCAGCTCCGCGCGTTGCAACACCGTTCCGGGTTCCAGCTGGACGGAGACGATCAGTTCCCGCAGGGCTTCGAACACCTGGGGCGCCGACTGGCGGGTGCGGTCCAGCTTGAGCGGCGCAATATTCGCGAGAGCAGTCATGCGGTCTTTACGGGTGGAGAAGTCGTGGCCAGGACAAATGATAGCATTGACACACTAATATATTAGTGCTTTAATTTTCACTATTCCTGAACCCCACGCCCTTCTGATGACCCAAAAGACTTATGAAGAACTGCGCAGCGCGCGCTGGTTTGCCCCGGACGATGTGCGCTCCTTCGGCCACCGTTCGCGGGTGATGCAGCTGGGCTACGGCCCCGAGGACTGGGAAGGCAAGCCGGTGATTGCCATCCTGAACACCTGGAGCGACATCGGCACCTGCCACGGCCACTTCAAGCAGCGCGTGGAAGACGTGAAGCGCGGCGTGCTGCAGGCCGGCGGCTTCCCGCTGGAACTGCCGGCGCTGTCGCTGTCCGAGTCGCTGGTCAAGCCGACCACCATGCTCTACCGCAACCTGCTGGCCATGGACGTCGAGGAATTGCTGCGCAGCCACCCGATTGATGGCGCGGTGCTGATGGGCGGCTGCGACAAGACCACGCCCGGGCTGGTGCTGGGCGCGCTGAGCGCCGGCGCGCCCTTCATCTACATGCCGGCCGGCCCGATGCTGCGTGGCAACGTCAAGGGCAAGGTTCTCGGCTCCGGTTCGGACACCTGGAAATACTGGGACGAACGCCGCGCCGGCAAGATCAACAAGGCCCAGTGGCTGGAAGTCGAAGGCGGCATTGCCCGCAGCCATGGCCACTGCATGACGATGGGCACGGCCAGCACCATGACCGGCATTGCCGAGGCGATGGGCTTGACGCTGCCCGGCGCGTCGTCGATCCCGGCGGTCGATTCCAACCACATCCGCATGGCGACCGAATGTGGCCGGCGCATTGTCGGCATGGTCTGGGAAGACCTGACGCCAGCCAAAATGCTGTCGCGGGCCTCGTTCGAGAACGCCATCACCGTCGCCATGGCCATGGGCTGCTCGACCAACGCCATCATTCACCTGGTGGCCATGTCGCGCCGCGCCGGCGAGCACTGCGCCGTGGGCCTGGACGACTTCGATGCCGCCAGCCGCAAGGTGCCGGTGATTGCCAACATCCGGCCGAGCGGCGACACCTACCTGATGGAAGACTTTTACTACGCCGGCGGCATGCTCGGCATGATGAGCGTGCTGAAAGACCACCTCAAGCTCGACGCCCTGACCGTGACCGGCCAGCCGCTGGGCGTGAACCTGGTCGGCGCCGAGGTCTACAACCCCGACGTGATCCGCCCGCTGGATAACCCGATTTATGCCGAAGGCGCGCTGGCCGTGCTGCGCGGCAACCTGGCGCCCGATGGCTGCGTCATCAAGCCCAGCGCTTGCGCACCGCGCTATTTCCAGCACACCGGTCCGGCGCTGGTGTTCGACGACTATCCGTCGATGAAAGCCGCCGTGGACGACGAAAACCTGGACGTGACCGCCGACCACGTCCTGATCTTGCGCAACGCCGGACCCCAAGGCGGCCCCGGCATGCCGGAATGGGGCATGCTGCCGATCCCTCTGAAGCTGGTCAAGCAAGGCGTGAAGGACATGCTGCGCATCTCGGACGCCCGCATGAGCGGCACCAGCTACGGCGCCTGCATCCTGCACGTTGCGCCCGAGGCTTACATCGGCGGTCCGCTGGCGCTCGTCAAGACCGGCGACTTGATCACGGTCGATGTGCCGGGCCGGCGCATTCACCTGGAAGTCAGCGATGACGAACTGGCGCAGCGCCGCGCCGCCTGGACGCCGCCGCCCAAGCGCTTCGAGCGCGGCTACGGCTGGATGAGCGCGCGCCACATCCAGCAGGCCGACACTGGCTGCGATTTTGATTTTCTTGAAACTTCGTTCGGCGCGCCTATTGGCGAGCCCGACATTTACTGAAAGCGAAAAACATTTCCATGGCTCTTAATCCCGCCACCCGCGACAAGCTCAAGACCGTCAGCACCGCCACGCTGTGCACGGCCCTGTTCAAGCGCGGCCTGCGCAACCAGTTCATCCAGGACGTGCACCCCATCAATCCCAGCCTGCCGACCATGGTCGGCGAAGCCTTCACGCTGCGCTACATTCCGGCGCGCGAAGACCTGAACCCGATCAGCGTGTTCCAGGATCCCAAGCATCCGCAGCGCGTGGCCGTCGAGCAGTGCCCCGAAGGGGCGGTCCTGGTGATTGACAGCCGCAAGGACGCCCGTGCCGCCTCGGCCGGCTCGATTTTGATCTCGCGCCTGATGGTGCGCGGCGCCGCCGGCATCGTCACCGACGGCGGTTTTCGCGACTCGCCCGAACTGGCGGTGCTGCCCTTCCCGACCTACCACCAGCGCCCTTCTGCCCCCACCAACCTGACGCTGCACCAGGCGCTGGACATCAACGTGCCGATTGGTTGCGGCGACGTAGCGGTGTTTCCTGGCGACGTGATCGTCGGCGACCAGGAAGGCGTGTTCGTGATTCCAGCGCACCTGGCCGACGAGGTTGCGGACGAAGCGGTGGAAATGACGGCCTTTGAGGATTTCGTGACCGAACAAGTCCTCAAGGGCCGGTCCATCATTGGCCTGTACCCGCCCACCCAGCAGCAGTCGAAGGACGACTTTGCCGTCTGGCGCCAGGCCAGGGGACGCTGAATCGCCGTCAATCACCTCGCTACTCCCTGCCACAGGCCACCACACTTCATCAGGAGATAAATTTATGTCAAAAAGACGTCTTGCGCTTATCACTATTGCATGTTCAGCTATTGTTTTTATAGCATCTGGTGGAGCAGCCCTGGCCCAGTCCGACTACCCCAACAAACCGGTGAAGATCATCGTGCCCTTCCCCGCCGGTGGCACCAGCGACGTGATGGGCCGGCTGGTGTCCGAAGAACTCGGCAAGCTCCTCAAACAGCCCTTCATCGTCGAGAACATCGGCGGCGCCGGCGGCGTGATCGGCACCGAGCGCGGCGCCAAGTCCGCGCCTGACGGCTACACCCTGGTCCAGACCGGCGTGGGGCAAAACGCCGTGGCGCATGGGCTGGAGCCCTTGCCGAAGTACAACTCCAACACCGACTTCATCCACCTCACGCAGGTGCATTCCGGCCCCAACGTGCTCGTGGTGCATCCCAGCACGCCGTTCAAGACGGTGAAGGAACTGGTCGACTACGCCAAGGCCAACCCCGGCAAGCTCGACTACGGCTACACCCCGGCCGCCTCGGGCCACATGGCGATGGAGCAGTTCAAGCAGACCGCCGGCATCTTCATGCTGGGCATTCCGTACCGGGGTGGCGGCCCGATGATGACCGACATCCTGGGCGGCACCATCAAGATGATGTTCATCAACCAGGACGTGGCGCTGCAGCATGTCAAGGCCGGCAAACTGCGTCCGCTGGCGGTGTCGAGCGCCCAGCGCAATTCGCTGTACCCCGACGTGCCGACCGTGGCCGAGTCCGGTTACAAGGGCTTTGAAGCGCTGTCGTGGTCCGGCATCTCCGCGCCCAAAGGCACACCCCAGCCGATCGTCGACAAGCTCGAAGCCGCACTGGTGCAGGTGATGGAGTCGCCAGCCGTGAAGCAGCGACTGGAATCGCAGGGTTTTGTCGTGCCGGTGCAAGGTGCCAGGCATTACACCGAGTTCGTCAAGAACGAGGAAGCGCGCTGGACACGGGTCATCAAGACTGCAGGCATCAAGATGCCCTGAGCCTGCCAGGGGAGGCGGCGCTGGCCATTCCACGGGCGATGGCCGCAGTAGAACTTCCAGCCCTTGACACGACGGGGCATGGCTGTCACGCTGAAGTTTTCAGCGGACAAGTGGCCTCCAACGCCACATTCACGCAAAATCACCTCCATGCAACTCAACTACATTGCCAACGCCCGCGTCCCGTCCTTGTCCGGCAAGACCATTGCGGTCATTGATCCTTCCGACGGCCAGGTTTTCGACAACATCCAGCGCAGCACGGCGCATGACATCGACGTGGCGGTGCGTAGCGCCCGCGACTGCCTGGAACTGGTCTGGTGCCGGCTCAGCGGCACGGAGCGCGGACGGCTATTGATGCGCCTGTCGGTCAAGGTGGCCGAGCATGCCGATGAACTGGCCCTGATCGAGCAGCGCGACTGCGGCAAGCCGACCCGGCAGGCCAAGGCCGACGCGCTGGCGCTGGCCCGCTACTTCGAGTTTTATGCCGGTGCCTGCGACAAGCTGCATGGCGACACCATTCCCTACCTGGACGGCTACAGCGTGATGACCTGGCGCGAGCCGCACGGCGTGACCGGCCACATCATTCCGTGGAACTACCCGATGCAGATTTTTGGCCGCAGCGTCGGCGGCGCGCTGGCGGCGGGCAATGTCTGCGTCGTCAAGCCCAGCGAAGACGCCTGCCTGTCGCTGCTGCGCGTGGCCGAACTGGCGACCGAAGCCGGGTTTCCGGCCGGTGCCCTCAACATCGTGACCGGCTATGGGCATGAAGTGGGCGACGCGCTGGCCCGCCACGCCGGTATCGACCACATCAGTTTCACCGGCAGCCCCAACATAGGAACATTGATCCAGCAAATGGCGGCGGAACGCCATTGCCCGGTCACGCTGGAGCTGGGCGGCAAAAGCCCGCAGATCGTGTTCGCCGACGCCGACCTGGATGCGGCCATTCCCGCCATCATCAACGGCATCGTGCAAAACGCCGGGCAGACCTGCTCGGCCGGCTCGCGCCTGCTGATTGCAGAGGCGATCTATGACCCCTTGCTGGCGCGGCTGGGCCAGGCGTTTGAAGCCCTGCGCGTCGGCCCGGCGACCATGGACCTGGACGTCGGTCCGCTGATTCGCCAAAGCCAGCAGCAGCGCGTCTGGGATTTTTTGAGCGATGCCCATGTCGCCGGCATTCCGATGGTGGCGCAGGGCCAGATCGTCGATGAAGCGCCGGACAGCGGCTTTTACCAGGCGCCCACGCTGCTCTGCGACGTGCCGGCCAACCACCGCCTGATGCAGGAAGAAGTTTTTGGGCCCGTGCTGTGCGCCATGCGGTTTAAGGACGAAGACGAGGCGGTCGAACTGGCCAACGCCACCCGCTTCGGGCTGGCCGCCGGCATCTGGACCACCGACGGCGCGCGCCAGTTCCGCATGGCCAGGCGCGTCAGGAGCGGCCAGGTGTTCATCAACAACTACGGTGCGGGCGGCGGCGTCGAGCTGCCCTTCGGCGGCGTGAAGTCGTCGGGCTACGGCCGGGAAAAGGGCTTCGAGGCGCTGTACGGGTTCACCACGCTGAAGACGGTGGCCGTGCGGCATGGCTAGACAACTGCGCGACTTGAGCAGCAGCCTGTTTTCTTTTCCATGCTGACCCAGCTCAACCGTCTTGCGAAAAACTGCAGACTGTCGGTGCCAGCCTTGCGCGTCAAACCATTGAGTCGCCGACACTTGCCAACAGGCTTTTAAAAAAGATAAATTACAGTAACTACTCGGGTCGCTTTTCAGGTTAAAGCGTATGACAGGTGTCCTTATGGCCCCTGGCTCTTCCGTCATCCCGGGCTCGACCCGGGATCCAGGTCTTTTCCCCAACGGGGGCATGGATTGCGGATCAAGTCCGCAACGACAAAAGAGAATGAGAAGAGCTTCGAGGGAGCTGAGTAGTTAAAAATTACGAGTGAAATAGGCCTCTAGCGCACAGCTGGCTTGCACTGCCAGCTATTAAATAAATAGTAAACAACCCGGAGACAACATCATGCGCGTCAAGGACAAATCCATCATCGTCACCGGTTCCGGCGGCGGTATCGGCGAAGGCATCGCCCGGCGGCTGGCGGCCGAAGGCGCCCAGGTCATCGTCAACGACATCAACGCCGAGCAGGGCGAAAAGGTGGTCGCTGCCATCGTCAAGGCCGGCGGCACGGCGTCGTTTTTTGCCGCCGATGTGACAAAGTCAAGCCAGGTCAAGGCGCTGGTCGATGCGGCCCTCCAGCGTTACGGCCGGCTCGACGTGGTGGTCAGCAATGCGGGCTGGACGCACCGCAACCAGCCCGCGCTGGAGGTGAGCGAGGACGATTTCGACAAGTGCTACGCCATCAACGTCAAGAGCATCTACCTGGCGACCATCCACGCCACGCCGGTGTTTCGACGCCAGGGCGGCGGCAGCTTCATCAACATTGCCTCGACCGCCGGCGTGCGGCCCCGCCCCGGCTTGAGCTGGTACAACGGCTCCAAGGGCGCGGTCATCACCACGTCGAAGTCGCTGGCGGCCGAACTGGGGCCTGACAACATACGGGTCAACTGCGTGAACCCGGTGTTCAACCCCGACACCGGCCTGTCGGCCGATTTTGCCGGCGGGCCGCTCGATGAGGACCGCAAGGCGCGCTTTCGGTCAAGCATTCCGCTGGGGCGGTTTTCTACGGCGCTGGACGTGGCCAATGCGGTGCTCTATCTGGCCAGCGACGAGGCCGATTTCATCAGCGGCGTGTGCCTGGAGGTGGATGGCGCCCGCTGTGTCTGAGAAAAAAGACGCACGCCCTTGACCTGCGTCGCCCCGATCACGCATATCCACCGGGGGTAAAGCCGGCAGCGCGCGGGCTGGACAGATCGATGGGGTAAATTCTCCCCCAAGGCTATAGACCATGACAGACACACCACGCAAGATCATTCCCCTGGCAGACCTGCGTTACGCCAGCCGCATCCCCGCCGTTCCGGCCCACCTGACAGCGCCGACCGGCCTGCTCGGCGACACGCTGGGCCGGCCGCTGCGCGACCTGCGTATCAGCGTGACCGACCGTTGCAACTTTCGCTGCAACTACTGCATGCCGAGCGAGATTTTCGACAAGGACTACGCCTTCCTGCCGCAAAGCTCGCTGCTGAGCTTCGAGGAAATCACCCGCCTGGCGACGATCTTCGTCGCCCACGGGGTTGAAAAAATCAGGCTCACCGGCGGCGAACCCTTGCTGCGCAAAAACCTGGAAGTGCTGATCGGCATGCTGTCAAAGCTGCAAACGCCCGGGGGCAAGCCGCTGGACATCACGCTGACGACCAACGGATCGCTGCTGGCCCGAAAAGCCCAGTCGCTGAAGGACGCCGGCCTGCAGCGCGTCACCGTCAGCCTCGATGCACTGGACGACGCGATTTTTCGCGGCATGAACGACGTCGATTTTCCGGTGGCCGACGTGCTCCGGGGCATCGAGGTTGCACACCAGGTCGGCCTGGCGCCGGTCAAGGTCAACATGGTCGTCAAGCGCGGCACCAACGACAGCCAGATCCTGCCGCTGGCTCGGCATTTCCGGCATTCCGGCGCGGTGCTGCGGTTTATCGAATTCATGGACGTGGGCGCGACCAACGGCTGGCGCATGGACGAGGTGATGCCCTCCAGCCAAGTGGTTGAACGGCTGCATGCCGAATTTCCCCTGGCCGCCATCAATCCCAACTACAGCGGTGAAACCGCCGAGCGCTGGCGGTATGTTGACGGCGCCGGTGAAGTCGGCGTGATCAGCAGCGTGACGCAGGCGTTTTGCGGCGAATGCAACCGGGCGCGGCTGTCCACCGAAGGCAAGCTGTTTTTGTGCCTGTTCGCCAGCCAGGGCCATGACCTGCGCGCCCTGTTGCGCGGCAACCTGGCCGACGCGCAGATCGCCGCGGCCATCGGGCTGATCTGGCAGGCACGTTCAGATCGGTATTCGGAATTGCGCGCCGGACTGCCGCCCGATGCCAGTCCGGCTGGCGGCGCCAAGCGCATTGAGATGAGTTACATCGGCGGGTGAGTGTGGCCCCCACGCTCCCCACTGCGTGTGGTTCGCTGCCCCCCCCCGAGGGGGCGCTGCGCCTGCGGCCTGGCAAAGCCAGTTCCGCGGCCCCTGCTGGGGAAGAGGTGCCGCCTCTGCGCTTGTTGTTTTGCGTACTCTGCTGCCCCCAGGGGATGCTACGTCTGTGGCCCCGGCGGGGAAATAATGCCTCAACACTTGCTGCTTCGCATAATGCACATTTTTAGGAACACTGGATGACCATGAACATGAAGACACCTTTGCATGCCGAAGCCATCACTGGCGTGATCCTGGCGGGGGGACGCGGATCGCGCATGGGGGGCGTGGACAAGGGGCTGCAAAACTTCAACGGCGTACCGCTGGCCCTGCACACCTTGATGCGGCTGTCGCCCCAGGTCGGCGAGATCATGATCAATGCCAACCGCAACCTGTCTGCCTACGAATCCTTTGGCGTTCCGGTCTGGCCCGACGCAACCTCTTTGGGTGAATATGCGGGGCCGCTGGCCGGCTTCATCACCGGCCTGGAACGCTGCGAAACGCCCTTCCTGCTCACTGTCCCGTGCGACACGCCGCTGTTTCCGGCCGACCTGGTCGCGCGCATGGCCGACGCCATGGCGCGGGAAGGCGCCGACTTTGCCGTGGCCGCCGCACGTGAAGAAGACGGCCAGTTGCGGCCGCAGCCGGTGTTTTGCCTGATGGGCGTGGACATGCTAGAAAGCCTGGCCCGTTTCACCCAGGCCGGCGGCCGCAAAATCGACGCCTGGACGGCGCAGCACCACACCGTCGTCGTGCCCTTCGACCAGCCGGGCGACGCGCCGCATGGCTTTTTCAATGCCAACACGCTGGCCGAGTTGCACCAGCTTGAAGCGAAGCAATCGTGAACGCCATCGACGCGATTGCGGCTCAGTTGCAGGGCTACGACCCGCAGGCCATGACCGCCGACGGCGTTCGTGATTTTCTGGCCCGGCTGGTGACGCCGGTTCAGGACACGATCGAGACGCCCTTGTTTGAAGCACTTGGCCGGGTTCTGGCGGCCGATGTGGTTTCGCCCTTCGACGTGCCGCCGCATGACAACTCGGCCATGGACGGTTTTGCATTTTCGGGTGCGGAACTGGCGTCGGATGCTGCGCTGGAGTTGCAGGTCGCTGGCACGGCGCTGGCCGGCAAGGCCTGGCAGGGCAGCGTCCAGCCCGGCCAGTGCGTCAAGATCATGACCGGGGCCATCATGCCGGCCGGTCTGGACACGGTGGTTCCGCAGGAATTCGTCCAGTTACGCCGAACCGGCGAAGTTGAAACCATTACGATTCCGGCGGGCCTGCTGCGCCTGGGAGACAACCGCCGCCTGCGCGGCGAAGACCTGGCACAGGGCCAGCCCGCGCTACAAAAAGGCGAGCTGCTCACGCCTGCCCGGCTTGGGCTGGCGGCCTCTTTGGGCCTGAAGACACTGACAACCTGGCGGCCCCTGCGCGTGGCCTACTTTTCGACTGGCGATGAAATTTTGTCGCTGGGCGAAGCGCCGCGCGAAGGCGCCGTGTACGACAGCAACCGTTACACCGTCTTCGGCCTGCTCAGCCGACTGGGTTGCCAGGTCATCGACCTGGGCGTGGTGCGCGACGAACCGGCGCTGCTTGAGGCCGCGTTCACCGACGCGGCCCGGCAGGCCGACGCCATCATCACCTCGGGCGGCGTGAGCGTGGGAGAGGCCGACTACACCAAGGCGATGATGAAAAAGTTGGGCGACGTGGCGTTTTGGCGCATTGCCATGCGGCCGGGCCGGCCCATGGCGGTGGGGCGCATTTCAAGCCTCAAATTGGCCGCTGGCGCAAGTGGGGCCGGCGCTGAAAGCTATCAAAATGAAAGTAAGGGCGCGGTGCTGTTTGGCCTGCCCGGCAATCCGGTGGCGGTGATGGTGACCTTCCTGGCGTTTGTGCGCCCTGCCCTGCTGCAGATGATGGGCGCAACACCCGCACCGTTGCCGCTGCTCAAGGCCCACAGCCGCGAAGCCCTTCGCAAGAAACCGGGCCGCACCGAGTACCAGCGCGGCTGGGTTTCAACCGCGCCGGATGGCTCGCTGCAGGTCAAGACCACTGGCAGCCAGGGCTCGGGCGTGCTGCGCTCGATGGCCGAGGCCAACGGGCTCATCGTGCTGCACCACCACCAGGGCAACATCGCCGTGGGCGATGAAGTCGATGTGATGATGTTTGACGGCGTCGTATAACGCTTGGGGGCTCAGACAGGCTTTTGGCGGCCTCTCCAGAATTGCCAGCGCGACGCTGTAGGAACCCGTGGTCTGCGCATCAGCAGGTAGACAGCCGGAATCACGAACATGGACAGCAGCGGCGCGGTGATCATGCCCCCCACCATGGGCGCGGCAATGCGCTGCATCACCTCCGAGCCGGTGCCCGCGCCCCACATGATCGGAAGCAGGCCGCCCAGGATCACTGCCACCGTCATGGCCTTGGGCCGTACGCGCAGCACGGCGCCTTCCCGAATGGCATCCAGCAAATCGTCGGCCGTGGTCTTGCCGCATGCGATGCGCTCGTTCCATGCGCTTTTCAAGTACAGCAGCATGATCACGCCGAATTCCGCTGACACCCCTGCCAGCGCGATGAACCCGACAGCGCCCGCCACCGAGAAGTTGTAGTTCAGCAGGTACAGCAACCAGATACCCCCCACCATGGCGAAAGGCAGTGTGGCCATGATCAGCAACGCTTCTCCGAAAGACCCAAAGCACAGGTAGAGCAGCACAAAGATGATGAGCAGGGTGAACGGCACCACCACCTTGAGCTTGGCCGTGGCACGCTCCAGAAACTCAAACTGGCCTGACCAGGAAACCGAATACCCCGGAGGCAACTTGACCTGTTGGGCGACCGCCTGTTGCATGTCTTTCACGGCGGAGCGCAAGTCCCGGTCACGAATATCCACATAAACCCAGCCTGACAGCCGGGCGTTTTCGCTGCGAAGCATGGGGGGGCCATCCGTGATTTTTACATCAGACACGTCGGACAGCACCAGACGCTGGCCGCGCTCGGTGATGATCGGCAGATTTCGAAGTTTCTCCAGAGAATCTCGCATCTCTCGGGGATAGCGCATGTTGATCGGGAAACGCTGCAGTCCCTCGACGGTTTCCCCGATATTTTCGCCACCGACCGCAGACGAGATGACCGACTGCACGTCAGCGATATTCAGCCCGAAGCGCGCGGCGTCGTCGCGCCGGATGTTGATGTCCACGTAACGTCCGCCCGTCAGGCGCTCGGCAAGCGCGCTGCTCACACCCGGTACATCCTTGAGCGCGCGCTCGATTTCGCCGGTAATCCGGTCAATCGTGGCCAGATCGGCGCCCGCCACTTTCACCCCCACCGGGCTCTTGATGCCGGTGGCCAGCATGTCAATGCGGTTGCGGATCGGCGGCACCCAGATGTTGGACAGGCCCGGCACCTTGACGATGCGGTCCAGCTCTTCGACCAGCTTGTCGGCGGTCATGCCGGCGCGCCACTGGTCCTTCGGCTTGAACTGGATGGTGGTTTCAAACATTTCCATCGGTGCCGGGTCCGTCGCGGTTTCGGCGCGACCCGCCTTGCCATAGACGCTGGCCACCTCGGGAACGGTTTTGATCAGTCGATCGGTTTGCTGCAGCAGTTCTGCCGCCTTGCCGGCCGAGAGTCCCGGCAAGGCCGTGGGCATGTAAAGCAGGTCGCCTTCGTCAAGCCGGGGCATGAATTCGCTGCCGATGTGCTGCAACGGCCACAGGCTCAGCACCAACGCCACACCCGCCACCACCAATGTCAGCTTGGGCGCACGCAGCACCACTTCCAGCAAGGGGCGATACACAGCGATGAGCAAGCGATTCAGCGGATTGCTCTTTTCATCGGGAATACGGCCCCGGATCAGGTAGCCCATCAACACCGGAATCAAGGTGATCGACAAGCCGGCGGCGGCGGCCATGGCATAGGTCTTGGTGAACGCCAGCGGCGAAAACAGGCGCCCCTCCTGGCCCTCCAGCGTGAACACCGGAATGAACGACAGCGTGATGATCAGCAGCGAGAAAAACAGCGCCGGCCCGACCTCCGCAGCCGCCTCGCCAATGACGTGCCAGCGGGCAGACCCTTCGAGCTTCTCGCCCGGGTGCTCGTGGTTCCAGTGCTCAAGGTGCTTGTGGGCGTTCTCGATCATCACCACCGCCGCATCGACCATGGCGCCAATGGCAATCGCAATGCCGCCCAGCGACATGATGTTGGCGTTGACGCCTTGGTAGCGCATCACGATGAACGCGGTCAGGATGCCCAGCGGCAGCGAGATGATCGCAACCAGGGCCGAGCGCAGGTGAAACAGGAAAATGAAGCACACCACCGCCACCACTAAAAACTCTTCCAGCAGCTTGTGCGTCAGGTTCTCCACCGCGCGCTCGATCAGGCCGGAACGGTCGTACACCGGCACGATTTCCACGCCCTGGGGCAGGCTGGACTGAAGGGATTTGAGTTTTTTCTTCACCGCTGCAATGGTTTCCAGCGCGTTTTTACCGGACCGCATCACGATCACGCCGCCAGTGGCTTCGCCTTCACCGTCCAGCTCGCCGATGCCGCGCCGCATTTCAGGCCCTATCTGGATACGTGCCACATCGCCCAAGCGTACCGAGACACCGGCGTCGGTGGTCACGAGCGGTATTTTCCGGAAGTCATCCAGACCTTGCAGATAGCCTGACGCCCGCACCATGTATTCAGCTTCACCCATTTCGAGCACCGAGCCGCCGGCTTCCTGGTTGGCGTTCTGAACCGCTTGGACCACCTTGGTATGCGGGATGCCGTAAGCCGCCAGCTTGTCGGGGTCGAGCACGATCTGGTACTGGCGCACCATGCCGCCCACCGAGGCGACCTCAGCCACATTGGGGATGGTCTTTAATTCGTACTTCAGGAACCAGTCCTGCAAGGCCCTGAGCTGCCCGGCATCCTGCGTACCGCTGCGGTCGACCAGCGCATACTGGTAAATCCAGCCGACACCCGTCGCATCCGGCCCAAGCGTGGCCTTGGCGCCTGCGGGCAAGCGCGACTGCACCTGGTTCAGGTACTCCAGCACCCGCGAGCGCGCCCAGTAAAGGTCGGTGCCATCCTCGAACAGCACATAGACGTAGGAATCGCCAAAGAATGAGTAGCCGCGAACCGTCTTGGCGCCGGGCACCGAGAGCATCGTCGTCGTCATCGGGTAGGTGATCTGGTTCTCGACAATGCGCGGCGCCTGGCCCGGGTAGGTGGTCCGGATAATCACCTGGACATCGGACAGGTCCGGCAAGGCATCGAGCGGTGTTTTGAGTACCGAATACACGCCCCAGGCGCCCAGCATCAGTGTCGCCAGCAGCACCAGAAAGCGGTTGACGATCGACCAGCGAATAAGTTGGGCAATCACTTAACGCCTCCGGCGGCTTGAGGCGCGGGTGCCAGCGGGGACACGCGGGTGAGTTGCGGCAATCCCTCAGCATCGATGTAAAACTCAAAGCTTACCCGGTCGCCAGCTTGCAGATTGGGCGGCAGTTTCCCGGCAGGCGGGCGCTTGAAATCCATGGTCATCGGGCCCCACTTCAGCGCCGGGATGGGGCCATGGGACAGGGTCAGCGCCTCAGGACCGATGGCATCGAGCTTGGCTTCACTTTCATACCGCGGTGCTGCGCTGGCAGCCGCTGGCTTGGGCGCCGCGTTGAGACGAGCCTCGACCCCCTTGAGGCTGGCTTCGGAATCGATCAGGAATTGTGAAGACACCACCACGCGCTGACCGGCCAGCAGGCCGCGCTTGATCTCGGTCTGTCCGCCGCTTTCAATACCGGCCTCCACATCGACCGGGCGGAACCTGCCGTTGTCTTCGGCCAGGATCACCACCATGCGCTTGCCGGTCTGGATCACGGCTTCAGTCGGGATCAGCAAGGCTTTTTCAGCGCGCATGTCCATGAACTGCATCTGAACGAACATGCCGGGAACCAGCCGCCCGCCAGGATTGGCCAGTTCCAGCCGGGCCTTCAGTGTTCTAGTGGCCGCGTTCACTTCCGGCAGGATGGCCTGCACCTTGCCCTCAAACGTCGTTCCCGGTGCGGCCGGACTACTGGCTTGCACCTTGGCCCCCACGCGTACCATCGCGGCCTGTGCCTCGGGCACCTCGGCATTGGCCCAGACCGTGGACAAGCCGTTGATGCGGAACAAGGTGGCCCCTGGCATCACGGTCATGCCCTCGCGGGCCATCAATTCCACCAGCACCCCGGCGATGGGGGCCACGACGGTGATGCGCGCCTGGATTTTTCCAGAGGTTTCCACCCCCCGGATCTGCGCATCGTTCATGCCGGCCTGGCGCATGCGCTGGCGGGCACCGTCGACTACTGCGGCAAGGTCGGTGCCTTGCATGCGGCGCACCGAGAGAAATTCCTCTTGGGCGGCTACCCAGTCGGGCACATAGAGATCGGCCAGTGGCTGGCCCCTGGACACCCGATCGAGCGTGGCCCGCACATGCAGGCGTTCCACATAACCGGTCGCCCGGGCTTGTACGATGGCCTGATCGCGCTCATTGAAGGCGATGCTGCCAACCGCGGACACCCGTGGCGACAACGTGCCTTCGGTCACCTGGGCGGTGCGGACCCCCAGGTTCTGCTGGACGCGCGCACTCACGGTCACCTTGCCTTGGTCGCCATCGCTACCGGCATAGACAGGCACCAGCATCATGTCCATGAAGGGGGATTTGGCCGGGTTGTCGAACTTGTTGCCTGGAACCATCGGATCGTGGTAGTAAAGTATTTTCTTGCCTGCGACGGGGTCGATATCACCTGCCTTGATACCTGCGCTGATATGCCGGCGGGTGGCGTCCTCACCCTCAGCAACGCTTTGCGGCACAGCACCGGTCGTGGCACTGGAGTCCTGGGGGGTGGGAGCAGCGCCTGCGTCTGGCGCGTTGGCATTCGTGGCCATGCCCATGCCGCGCTGCATGCCAAATGTGTACAAGCCGTAGCCGGCTGCAATGAGAAGGCCGGTGAGGACCAGGCCAATGACGAGTGGTTTGAATTTCATGGTTCGTTTTCCGAAGGCGTTTATTGGTGGACGGAAGCCGGCATGCCCTTGCCCGACGGGATCAAATAGTTGATCTGGGCCCACAGGCGCGCGGTGTCCATCTCCAGGCGAAGTCGCTCCATGCGCATATCAATCTCTCCGCGTCGCGCCTCGAGCACGGCGGTGAGCGGTCCTGCCGCGCCGCGGTAGGCCGCGATGGCGGCGCGCGTTCGTTCCAAGGTCAGCGGCAGCAGCGTGGCGTCATATCGGACCAGACGCTCCCGGTTGCTGTGCCACTCCTGAATCATGGCCAGCGCCTCTGCAATATGCATGCGTGTCGACTCTTCGCGTTCAGCACGGACCTTCTCGACCTCGGCAAGCTTGGCTGCCACTTCACGGTTCTGACGATTCTTCTGATCCCATTGCAGCGGAACCGATACATTCAACGAAATCATGTTGGAGAAAGCTGACCCGCGCTGGTTGTACATCAGCTCGACGCTGAAGTCGGACTTCTTGCTGGCCTGTGCAGCATCAGCCTCGGCCTGCGCCATGGCCTCCTGCTTCACGAGAACATCAATCTGGGGGTGGTGGGCGAGCTGGGTCTCCAAGTCTTCGGCGCGCATGCGCACTGTATCAAGGGCAGGTGGCGCGCCCAGCGGCTTTGCCGCTTCGGCACCGACCCATCGCGCCAGTTGGATCTTTGCGGTTTCGATTTGCCGCTCAGCCTGGGCAATGCGGTCCTCAAGCTGCGCGACAGCAGAACGCGCCGCAAACAGGTCGGTCTGTGACCCTCGCCCGCCTCTGTAGGCTGCATCCGCTGCATCGATCTGCAGCCTGGCTTCGTCGCGCTGAACGACCAGCAGCTCGCGCAGCCGTTCCTGGTAAAAGCGGTCCAGCCAAGCCGTGGCAGTATCGCGTTGCAGATTGGTCAGTGCGAGAAGGCGGCCAGCTTGGGCGGCCTCGGCTTCTCGCTCAAAGCGGGCAGTACGGGCCTTGCGTTTGTCGCTGCGAGTGAACTCCTGCATGACGCCCAATGAGCGCATCGTCATGAAGTCACGCGTCAGGCTGAACTGGTCTGGCCCGTTGAGGGGCAGGTTGTTGACACCAAACTTGAGAACAGGATCGGGCAGCTGGCCGGCAGACACCGCCATTTCCCGTGCCGCCATCGTTGCAGCATCCTGAGCGACCAGTTGCTGGGACCGGGCAGCAGCAAGCCGCTGGGCTTCCTGCAGGGACAAGGGTTCGGCCGCCCAGAGCGGCACCGTGGTGTGAGCCAGCAGCACAGCAACTGCGACTCGTCGAACAAGAAAAAAAGAAAACATAAAACCTCCAGACAACAAAACAAGCTGCCGGCGCACATGGCGTGCTCAGGCAGTAGCTAGGTGACTGGAGGATTTAAATACGAAAACAGCAGTTGCGCACGGCCAGGGGCGGCGCCGTGTTGCGCCTGATAAGCGGCGCCTGCAGGGAGACACCCAAAGGTGCGGGGGCGATGCGGGGCAGCGGGAAGTCAGTTGCCATATCGGCCAGACTCGCCAATCCTGGCACCTGGTATTTGTCGGTGCTCTGTTGGCCGTCCTGGCAGTGCGCATGGCACAGGCCGGGCTGCTCGTCGTCCATGGTGAATGCCATGGATTCGGCGCACGGCATGTTGGCCTGGACCATCAGCGACATCTCAGCCGGCTTGATCGTCGTTGCAAAACCGCCAGGGCAGGAATAGGCAGCAACGGCGAATTGCATGAACAGCAGGCTCAGCAGCGCGAACAGCACTTTGGCGAAACGGTTGCGGCGGTTCCAGGTCATGGGAAATGTTCGGTGGGCGTGGTGAAAAGTTGGAGGATGGTTGTGGGTCAGTGTAAATGCACAAGACCCAATGCCGGTAAACCCCTGCCATTTGAAATTGATATTTTGGCAAATATTAACGCTCTTTCCTGCAAACCCTGCTGGATCTGGGAACAGACGATCTTTGAAAGCCTGCTTACGGGTAGCTTATTTCGCCGCAAACTCCGGCTGCTCTTTGGCAACCGCCATATTCGCGCCCGGCACCGCAGCGCGGGTAAGCAACGCACACATCGTCGGCACCACAAACACGGTCAGCAATGTGACCAGTGACATGCCGCCCACGATGACCCAACCAATCTGGGTGCGGCTTTCAGCCTCGGCGCCGGAGGTCAGCGCCAGTGGCAAGGCGCCCAGCACCATGGCGCCGGTGGTCATCACAATCGGGCGCAGCCGCTGCGAAGACGCTTTCACCAGCGCATCAATCATTGCCATGCCTTGTCCGCGCAGCTGGTTGGTGAACTCGACAATCAAAATGCCGTGCGTGGTGATCAGGCCGACCAGCGTGATCAGCCCGATCTGGGAATAGACGTTAAGCGAGCCGTCGCTCCACTTCAGCGCCAGCAAGGCGCCGATCATCGACAACGGCACTGACAGCATGATGACCAGCGGATCGACAAAGCTCTCAAACTGCGCCGCCAGCACCAGCCAACGCGCCTGCAGCACGAGGCACTTGAAGCGCTGAGCCGCACCGATCACACCGGTCTGTGGCACAAAACCGCGCCGTCACGGTCCAGCGCAGCAGTGCACCGAAGCGATCCGAAATGCCGGTCAACACGCGCTCCATGGTGCTGTCAAAGCGGTTTGACTTGGGATTGTGCTTGAGCAGCAGCGTGCACAGCATGGGCGTGAGCGTCAGCGCGACCACACCGGACACCACCACCGCACCGGCCAGCGCCAGCGCAAACTCGACGAACAGTCGGCCGGTTCGCCCCGGCGTGAAGGCCAGAGGCACTTACACCGCCACCAGCGTGGCGGTCATGGTGATGATGGCAAAACCGATCTCTCGCGCGCCCTTGATGCCGGCGGAAAATGGGTCCATGCCTTCCTCGATGTGGCGAAAGATGTTTTCCAGCATCACGATGGCGTCGTCCACCACCAGGCCGATGGCCAGCACCAGCGCCAGCAAGGTGAGCGTGTTGATGGTGAAGCCGGCCAGCGCCATGAGCGCAAACGTGCCGATCAGGCTGACCGGGATGGTGATGATCGGAATGATGGACGCGCGCAAGATGCGCAGGAACACGAAGATCACCAGCGCGACCCGCAGGACGGCCTCGCAAATGGTCGGGTACACGTTCTTGACCGAGCGGTCGATGAACACCGAGTTGTCGTTGGCGATGTCAATCAGCACGTCGGCCGGCAGGTCTGCCTACAGCTGGGGAATGGCGGCCTTCACCCCTTTGGACAAGTCAAGCGGGTTGGCCGTGGCCTGGCGGATCACGCCCACGCCGACGGCCGGGCGGCCGTTCAGCCGGACCACCGTGCGCTCGTCGGCAGCGCCCTCCTCGACCCGGGCCACGTCGCGGTCCGGACCGGGAACCCGTTGACGGTCCTGATCACGATTGCGCCAAACTGCGCCGGCTTGAGCAGGTCGGTTTGCGAGGTCACGCTGAATTCACGCTGCTGCGACTCGATGCGGCCGGCAGGGAGATCCAGGTTGCTGCGTCGAATTGCGTCCTCGACGTCCTGCGTCGTCAGCCGGTAGGAAGCGAGCCTGTCGGTGTCCAACCAGACACGCATGGCGTACTTGCGTTCGCCGAAGATGCGCACATCGGCCACGCCGATGACGGTCTGCAGGCGCGGCTTGACGATACGGTTGACCAGGTCGTTGATCTGCAGCGGCGTCAGCGACTCGCTGGAAAACGCCAGCTGGATGACCGGAAACGCGTCGGCCTCGACTTTGGCAATCACCGGCTCTTCGATCGCTTGGGGCAGCTTGTTGCACACCCGCGAGGTGCGGTCGCGCACCTCGGCGGCAGCGGAATCGGCGTCTTTCTCCAACCGGAAGCGCTCGCTGATCTGCCCCTGGTCGGCGCGGCTGATCGAGGTGATGACATCCACGCCGTCAATGCCGGCAATCGAGTCTTCCAACGGCTTGGTGACCTGCGACTCGATCACCTCGGCCGACGCGCCGGCATAGCGCACGCTCACGGTCACGACCGGCTCGTCGATCTTGGGGTACTCGCGCACCGTCAGGCGGTTGAAGCTGACCGCACCGACCAGCACGATGAGCAGCGACAGCACGGTGGCGAACACCGGGCGGCGGATGGAAATTTCAGCGAGTTGCCTACGGGCGGTACGGCGTTGGTCACGAAGATTCGGGCAGGAGGCCGCACTCAGCCCGGATTGCGGATGGCAGGAGACGCCGGGTTGTGCACGGCAGGTGATGTGCCGGAAGTCGGCATCACGCTGCCTGCTGCAGACAGTTGCGTCACGATGGTGCCGCACGGGTTGGGGCCTGACAGTGATGCTTTTACGGCGCCAGCCATGTGCGAAGCCGGCGAAAAAGATGCAGCGCCGGCAGATTTTTTATCCGTTGCCGCTTCTGTGGCAGCGGCCCCGCCATTCAGGTTCACCACCCGGACGACAGTCCCGTCCTTCTGGATTCGCTGCTGGCCAGTCCTGACCACGGTGTCGCCGGCCGAAAGCCCTTCCAGGATTTCGACCGTCCTTGAGGTAATCGCCCACGTTGACTTGGCGAATGCCGATGATGCCGTCAAAAGGTGCCAAGATTTTCAAGCGCGCCGCCATGGCCTTCGCAAGTGCCGCCTTGGCCTGGGCCACCTGCAGGCCGGCGGCGCTTTCATCGAGCGAGCGCTGGCTGATGAAGTTTTGCGCCACCAATTCCTGGTTGCGCTTTTGGTTGGCCTGGGCAATCGACAGTTCTGCCTGGCTTTGCAGGATTTGCGCCTGTGGCAGCTGGTCGTCAAACTGCACCAGCAGTTGGCCCCTGCGCACCCGCTGACCATCGGTGAAGTTGAGCTGGGTGATGCGGCCGCTGATTTCAGGACGCAACACCACGCCCCGGCGCGAACGCAGGCTGCGCGACCGCGCGCGTGTCACCAACCAGCCGCGCCAGCTCGACCCTGGCCGGTTCCACCGAAGGCGGCTTGGCCGCCGTGCCATTGGTGCCCGCGCCTTGCCCTGGCGCGGGGTTGGCCACGCCGGCGACACCGTCTGCCGGCTTGGGTTTCTGATACCACCACGCAACGCCTGAAGTCGCT
The DNA here is from genome assembly GCF_015752225.1 of Polaromonas sp. CG_9.11. NCBI lineage: Bacteria > Pseudomonadati > Pseudomonadota > Betaproteobacteria > Burkholderiales > Comamonadaceae > Polaromonas > Polaromonas sp. CG_9.11. Next base: position 120,512 of record NZ_JADOVE010000003.1, on the reverse strand, counting down.
GCAATGCCTGCCACTGCGACCAGGGTGTAAATTGCTTTTGATGCCATGAGGGGGTAAAAAGGTGACTTGTCATGAAAAGAAACAGCTTTTCAATGTAGAGCATGGCCAAAAAAATGCTCAAGCGGCGCCGGCTACAACCACCCTTGAATCCGCCCTTCATCAATGCACAGCACGACAGCCAATCTCCTTGCAATGGCGCGCCAGAGACATGGCGCCGGACTGGCTCAGATGCGGCCCAGTGCGCGATCCACTCCTTTATTGGCCAGCGCATCGGCGCGCTCATTGCCCGGATTGCCGTTGTGACCCCGGACCCAGCGCCAGTCGATGGTGTGTCCGCTGGACACCAGCAGCGCGTCCAGCCGCTGCCATAAATCGACGTTCTTGACCGGTGCCTTGGCCGCAGTGCGCCAGCCCCGGGCTTTCCAGCCATGAATCCATTCAGTAATGCCCTTGAGCACATACTGGCTGTCGAGGTAAAGGGTCACGTTGCAGGGTTTTTTCAATGCCATGAGCGCCTCGATGACGGCCGTCATCTCCATGCGGTTGTTGGTCGTTCCCATCTCGCCACCGAAGAGTTCCTTCTCAGTGCCGCCTCCGGCCAGCAAGGCGCCCCAGCCGCCGGGCCCAGGGTTGCCCTTGCAGGCGCCGTCGGTATAAATGACAACGAGTTGAATGGGAACGTGTGGTTCTGCTGCTGAATCGGTCATGGGCTGCTTGTGGTGCCAGGAATGCCTGGTGGGTTTAAAAAAATAAAAAACTCAGCCGCTTATTTTGACCCAGTCGGCGGGATTCTTGCTGGCCACCACGGCGGGCGCAGCAGCCGGTGATTTGCGGGTTTTCCAGGCGGGCTCCAGCAAACGCATGCCGCGCACGTGCTTGACGGCCACCAGAAAATAAACCGCCCCGAAGATCGGCCACCAGCGTTTGCCAGCGTGGTCCATCCAGTCAAATCGGTCCAGCCACTTCTGGCTTTTCAGCGCAGGACGGTAACAGCCAAATTGCGCCGATTCCACTTCGAAGTCGAGCAGCCTGAGCCAATCGCGAAGCCGCCAGTAGCCGATGTATTCGCCAGCGTCCGGCAGAAAAAGTCCCTCGTATCCAAAGCGCTGGTAAAAATGATCGCGTTGCTGGCGCAGCCCCCACAGACTGGCCGGATTGAAGCCGCTGATGACCACCCGCCCCTCAGGGACAAGAACCCGGGCAACCTCACGCAAGGCGGAATGCGGGTCGCTGCCAAGCTCCAGCGTGTGCGGCAATGCCACCAAGTCCAGGCTGCTCTCGGGAAAGGGCAGCGCTGACGAATCTGCGTACAAGGCAGCGCGTGGGAAACATGTGGGTTCAGGCGCTGTGCGAAGCTCTGGTCTGCCACTTGAAGCAAGCGTTAATGTCCGCTTTTCGAGGGAAGAAAGGGCCAGCCATTTGTGCGGCATGCGGTTGGCCTGCAAGGCATTGAGTTCTGGAAATCCCAGTTGCAGGGCATGGTAGCCAAAAATATCACTGACGGCCAGGTCAAAGTGGGAACGTTCCCAGGCCAGAAGATAGGCCCCTGGCGCGGTATCGAGCCACTCTGTCAAACCTATAATTCCCGACTTCATAGAGACCACTGCATGTATTTGAATCCTGTTTCCGCTTTTGCCGACAACTACCTGTGGTTGCTGCACGACACCAAGCGCGCCCTGCTGGTGGACCCTGGCGACGCTGCGCCGGTATTGCGGGCACTGCAAGCATCCCGACTGCAACTGGAATCAATTCTAGTCACGCACCACCATGCGGACCACACCGGTGGCATCGATACATTGCGCCAGGCGACTGGCGCCACGGTTTGCGGCCCGGCCGCCGAATGCATGCCGGCGCCTTTCCAGCCGCTACGCGAAGGCAATCGGGTCGCGACCCTCGGCCTGGATTTCCAGGTGCTGAAGGTGCCAGGCCATACTGCAGAGCATATGCCTTCTGCACCCCGGACAGGGATGGCCAGCCTCTGCTCTTTTGTGGCGACACGCTTTTTTCAGGGGGCAGCGGCCGGCTGTTTGAAGGAACGCCGGCGCAAATGCTGGCATCGCTTGACAAGCTCGCCGATTGCCGGGCACAACACAAGTCTGCTGCGAACACGAGTACACACTGGCCAACCTTAGCTTTGCGCTTGCCGTTGAGCCTGATAATGCACTTTTGGCAGCCCATGAAAAGCATTGCCGCCAGATGCGCGAGCAGAGCAAGCCGACCCTGCCCAGTTTTATCGGACAGGAAGTCCTGATCAATCCTTTTTTACGCACACGGCAAGCTGGCATCATGGCCGCCGTTCATCACTTTGACGCGTCAACCCATGACGACACCACTGTATTTGCCGCCCCGAGGCAATGGAAAAACCTATTCAAATGACACCTGTCCCTCGAACCGCCCCGCTTTACATTGTTTCTTCCTATTGTTTTTTTCACCTCCGTTTTCGGCTGGTCTGGCTGGCATTCCTGATGGCGATGGTGGTGCTGGCAGGTTGTGCAACACAGCCGCCAGGCCTGCCGGACGACCCGGTGCTGTCCACCGGGCCGGGCACCTTACCGGGCCAAAGGATTCCGGCCGGCCCGCTTCGCGCCATCACACCAGGCCAGGTTAATTCCTTCCCGATTGCCTCCACCGAGCCGCCCAAGGAACTCTGGGACCGGATTCGCCGGGGATTTTCCATGCCCGACTTGCAAAACGAACTGGTGACTGACCGTGAGCAATGGTATGCCAGCCGTCCTGATTACATCCAGCGCATGACCGAGCGCTCCAGCAAGTACCTGTTTCACATCGTCGAAGAGCTTGAGCGCCGCCAGATGCCGACAGAGCTGGCGCTGCTCCCCTTTATTGAAAGCGCCTTCAATCCGCAGGCGGTGTCCAGCGCCAAAGCGGCGGGCATGTGGCAGTTCATGCCGGCAACCGGAAAATACTTTGCCCTCAAGCAAAACGACTTCAGGGATGACCGCCGCGACGTACTGGCCTCCACGCGCGCAGCGCTGGACTATCTGCAAAAACTCCATGGCATGTTCGGCGACTGGCACCTGGCACTGGCTGCATACAACTGGGGCGAAGGCAGCGTGGGCCGAGCCATTGCGAAAAACCAGAAAGCCGGGCTGGGAACGACTTATGACGAGCTCAACATGCCCGCGGAAACTCGCCTTTATGTCCCCAAGCTTCAAGCCGTGAAAAATATCGTTGCCAATCCAAATACGTTCAGTACCGAACTGCCGCTGATTGAAAATCACCCCTATTTCCAGCAGGTGCAAATCACGCGTGACATCGACGTTGCCCTGGCTGCACGGCTGGCCGACGTTGAAATTGACGTGTTCAAGGCGCTCAACCCTTCGGCCCGCCGCCCGGTCATCCTTGCATCGGGAACGCCGCAAATTCTTCTTCCTTGGGACAACGCACTGGTTTTTCAACGCAACTTCGACGCCTATAATCAAGGCCAATATGCGAGCTGGACCGCCTGGACAGCGCCAAGCACCATGAACGCCACGGAAGCGGCCCGCCATACAGGAATGAATGAATCCGACCTGCGCAGCATGAACAACATACCGCCGCGCATGCTCATCAAGGCCGGCTCTACACTGATCGTGCCGCGCACAGCCCAGATGAACAATGACGTCAGCAGCCATGTCGCGGACAATGCCCAGGTTTCGCTGGCGCCTGAAATCACCACCCGCCGCACGACGGTCAGGGCGCGTAAGGGTGAGTCGGTTGACAGCATTGCCAGCCGCTACGGCGTGGCTGCCGCCAACGTCGCCAACTGGAACAACGTCAATGCCCAGACAGCCTTCAAGCGGGGCCAACAAATCGTGCTGCATTTGCCGATCACCGCACGCGCCATGGCCAGCGATGTAATCAAAAAGCCTGCCCCTTCAAGGGGAAAAACTGCGGTTCAGCCGGTCAGGCGCAACACCGGCAAGGCGGTGGTCAAGTCAAGAAGAAAGTAATTTCTGGCGATTCAATGCCAAGGAGTCCGGATGCATCAGATCCGCAGAGAGCCGGTTCCGAGGAGGCCGAGCAGCCCGATCACGATCAGGTAGACGGCGACGATATAGTTCAGAAGCCGCGGAATCAGCAGGATCAAAATGCCTGCAATCAGCGCGACGACTGGACCAATGTTCATGGAAAGATTCATGGGTGTTCCCTGGGTATTTATGGTTGAAGGGTGCAATAACAGCATGAAGCTGGACTGCACGAACATTTCAACACGTACTGCAGACAGTCAGGCCGATGCAGACGACAGGAAGTCACAAATAGTTTTCAAACGCTACAAGAACCGTTTCAATATGGCCTGCCATCTTCAGCAGGCATTACGTCAGGCCTTGAAACGTTCCTTGGCGCGTTGTGCGAACGCATTGGTGTAGGTCTTCGACAGGTCAATCCTGCCGACTTTGACGCTCGGGTCAAAGCCGGCGATCGCCTTCAGGGCGGTGGGGGCCGCTTCATCGGCCAGGATGCCATCCAGTGAAATGGATTCGCGTACTTTGTTGAATGAGGCAATGTACAGCCCCCTGTCACCCAGCAGGTAATTTTCGGGAACTGTCTTGATGATGTCCCCCGGCCCTGCAGTCTGGAGCCATTTCAGGCCTCGCACCATGGCGTTGGCCAAGGCCTGGCAGGTATTGGGATTTTTCCGGATGAATTCGAGCGGCGCAAACAGGCAAGCCGCAGGCATGGGCCCGCCGTACAGTTCAGTCGTTCCCTTGAGGGTACGGGCGTCACTGATGATGCGGACCTCGCCTTTTTGCTCCAGGATGGTCATGAGCGGGTCGGTATGGCTTATAGCGTCCACTTGGCCTGAACGCAGCACGGACAAGACGTTTTCGGCATCGCCGACTTCCAGAAAGTTCACATCACCGGCTTTCAGGCCGCCTTGGGCCAACACCATGCAGGCCATCAGGGTACTCGCGCTTTCCAGCGCGGCAACACCGATTTTCTTGCCCTTTAGTTCGGCGATAGGCTTGTAGCGCGGAAAACTTCGGGTCGAAACGCCGAATGCAATCTGGGGCGCCCTGCCAAGCAGCACAAACGACTGGACCATTTGCTGGGCAGCCTGGAGGTGAATGATGTGCTCGAAGCCCGCCAAACAGATGTCGGCCGATTTCCCTATTAAAGCCTGCACGGCCTGCACACCGGTTTCATGGTTGCTAATGGCAACGGTAAGGCCTTCCGCCCGGAAATAACCAAGCTGCTCGGAAATGGTCAGGGGCAAACTGTAAAAAGCGGCCTTGTTGCCCACCGCAATTGTGATTTTTCGGGTTTCAGGCTGGCTTTGCGCATGCAGCGCAGGACAGCTGAATGTTGCCGCCGCCAGTACGCTGGTGCCAGCAAATAGCCGCCGGGACATGCGGGGTAATCGTTCCATGCCAGTTTTCTTTCTTCTCGGTAACTATGCGTTTCAGCATATCGAGACCCCAAAAAAACTGCATCGGGGTCATCCCGCGCCAGCGATTGCTAAACTCAAGCCCTTTGTAGCTTTATGTAACTACCGGGCTTGTAACTTGTCATCGAAACCCGGAAAAAAGAATGCCGATATTGATGAAAAATGCCAGTGCCCAGACGATGGAGCGTGCATTGGCCTTATTGCCCACATACAGCGCGATGTAGACGACACGCAGCACGACAAACACAACCGCAAGGACGTCCAGCAGGGCCTGACTGGCCTGGAACTGGTGGGCAATGATGACCGCGGCAAAAAAGAAGGGAATGGCTTCGAAGGTATTGGCTTGCGACGCATTGGCGCGCGCGCGCCAGTCGGTCTGGCGCGCCAGCCAGGCTCGGGGATCGTTGTTGTCGTAGCCGCCTTTACCAGGAGCGATTCGCATCGCTCCGTATTTGGCAATACCGGCACAGACGATGGGCAGCAAAGCAGCCACCAAAATGCACCAGTAGGCCAGCGTGAAATGTGCAAGCGTCATGAGAAACCTTTTTTATGATGATCGGCAGCGGCCCTGGCTGCCTGCCGGCTTATCGGCGGTCGGTCAAGGCGTGGGCAATGGTTCCCAAGTCCACATATTCCAGTTCGCTGCCCACCGGTACGCCGCGCGCCAGGCGCGTGACCTGCATGCGGCGACTTTTAAGCGCCTGGCCAATCACATGCGCCGTGGCCTCGCCTTCAGCGGTGAAATTTGTCGCCAAAATGACTTCTTGTACTTCACGCTCACTGGCCGGCAAGAGTTCTCCGCTGTCGTCGCGGGGCGCCACGCGGTCGAACAATTTTTGCAGACCGATGTCGTTCGGGCCTATCCCGTCCAGCGGGCTGAGCTTGCCCATCAACACGAAATACAGGCCCCGGTAGGCCAGCGTCCGCTCCAGCGCCGCCTGATCGGCCGGGGTTTCCACGACGCAAAGCTTGCTGCGGTCGCGCTGCGGATTCGTGCAGGTCACGCAAACCGCCTGCTCGGTCAGGGTGTTGCACAACGCGCAGTGTCCAATGCTCTGCACTGCGTGGTCCAGCGCCCGCGCAATCTGCAAGGCACCAGGCCTGTCGTGCTGCAGCAGGTGAAAGGCCATGCGAGCTGCCGACTTGGCGCCCACGCCCGGCAACTTGCGCAAGGCCTGGGTCAGGCCTTCTAAGGCGTTGGTATTCATTTATGGACTTGTCGATTCGGGGATCAATAAGTTGGGTACCAAGCGATAGGGCAGTGCACGCCTCCGTCGGTCCGTCCCCAATGACTCAAAAGGGGAACTTCATGCCGCCCGGCAACGCCGGCATGCCCGCTGTGAGCTTGCCCATTTTTTCCTGGCTGACTTCCTCGGCCTTGCGCACAGCAGCATTGAAGGCAGCCGCCACCAGGTCTTCAAGCATGTCCTTGTCTTCCGTCAGCAGGCTGGGATCGATCTCGATACGCTTGACATCGTGTTTGCAGGTCATGGTGACTTTTACCAAGCCAGCGCCGGCATCGGCCGTGACTTCGACAAACGCCAAGTCATCCTGGGCTTTTTTCAGGTTGTCCTGCATGGCCTGCGCCTGCTTCATGAGGCCTGCGAGTTGTCCTTTGTTGAACATGATTTTTCCTTTGGATAGGGTTGCTGAAACTGTCGTTGATCATATCGGCTGACTGCAACAAAGCGCAGCCTGACTCAGGACGAAACGCTCTTGATGCTGCCTGGAACAATCCGGGCGCCCCATTCACGGATCATGTCCTGCACAAACGGGTCATTTTGAATCAACAGCTCTGCGACGCGCTGGCGCTCGACCAGTGCGGCGCTGTTCCGGCGTGCCGGCGTATTCGTCACAGCGCCCAATTCGACGGCAAGCCGCAGGTCGGGTTCAGCCAGTGCATTCTGAAGCGCGACCTGCAGCTTTTCACGGGCGGCAGCCTGATTCAATGACTCGCGCTCGACGCGCAGGGTCCACAGGCTTTCACTCTGTCCGCACAACTGCGACTGCAATGCCAGTTCGCGCGTCAAGGCTGCAATGGATTCAGCCGCCACCATCAGGTTAACGATCCGTTCCCAGGCATCGTCAAGGGAACCACCTTCCGTGCCGATATCCGCCGATGGCCGCATCGGTGCTTTTGCCGTTTCAGCGAACGCTTCGCTATTCATAGCACTCGGCACATTAGCAGTCTGCGCAGAAGCCATATTTGACTCATAAGCCACCGTCAGTGGAAGCGCTGGCACATAGTGAGCCTGCAAGACCTGATGGGTGTCTTCCAGCCGTGTCCCTGGCCCGGACTGGACAGCATGGAGACGGCCGGCAACAGGGGCCTCGACCGGCTCAGACAGCGACTTTTTTACTGGCTCGGCGGCACTCCCCGACGCAGGCCTGACGGCGACAGGCTGCACCCCGGCAGCTGCTGGGACGACGGCGCCCGGCGGTTTAAAGGCCAGCAGCCGAAGCAGCACCATGGTCAACCCAGCATATTCGTCAGGCGCCAGGCCCAGTTCACCGCGCCCGTGCAGGCACAGACTGTAGAGCAACTGGGTTTCGTCGGCCGGCATGGTACGGGCCAGCCGGGCGGTTTCCACAATCTCAGGATCGGTGTCGTTGTCGCCGGCGCCGATGCCGGGAACAGCCTGCAGCACCGCCATGCGCTGCAGTACAGTGGCCATTTCTTCAAGTGTCGAGGCAGCGCTCAGGCCGTTAAGCCGCAACACTTCAGAGGTTTCGACCACCGTGCGGCCATCGCCACGCGCCAGCGCATCGAGCAGTCGGAACACATAGCTGCGGTCCACGCTGCCCAGCATGACGCGCACACTGGCCTCGTCGAGCCGGCCCGAGCCAAAGGCTATCGCCTGATCGGTCAGCGACAGCGCATCGCGCATCGAGCCGCGCGCGGCGCGCGACAGCAGGCGCAAAGCTTGCGGCTCGGCAGAAACGTTTTCGAGGGCCAGCACCTGTACCAAATGCTCCAGCACCGTCTCGGGCGCCATGGGCCGCAGGTTGAACTGCAAGCAGCGTGACAGCACGGTAGCCGGGACTTTCTGCGGATCGGTCGTGGCCAGCACGAACTTGAGGTAGTCAGGCGGCTCCTCCAGCGTCTTGAGCATGGCGTTGAATGCCGTGTTTGTCAGCATGTGAACCTCGTCGATCATGAAGACCTTGAAGCGCCCCACCACCGGCTTGTACACCGCTTGCTCCAGCAGCTGGGCGATTTCATCGACGCCCCGGTTGGACGCTGCGTCCAGTTCGGTGTAGTCGACAAATCGGCCGCCGTCGATGTCCCTGCAGGCGTCGCACACGCCGCAAGGCTCGGCTGTGATGCCGCCCTTCCCGTCAATGCCGGTGCAGTTAAGCGACTTGGCCAAGATGCGCGACACCGTGGTTTTGCCCACACCCCGGGTGCCGGTGAACAGGTAGGCATGGTGCAGCCGCCCCGTTCCCAACGCATTGCCCAAGGCCTGCACGACGTGAGACTGGCCCACCATTTCCGAGAAGTTCTTGGGGCGGTATTTGCGGGCAAGCACTAAATAGGACATGAACTCATTCTAAATTGGCCGGGCAGCGGGTGAACCGCAGACTGTGGACAGAAGCTTGCGCTGGCGGTCAGTGTTTTGCGGGAAGTTGAGGGCTCAGGGCTCAAGCGCGGCATGCAGTTTGACCAGCGCCTGGGTCAGTTTGTGGCCGGGGTCCATGTAGATCATTGGCAGCGATTGTTCATGCGATTCGCGCACCCTGATGGAAGCTGGCAAGTAAGGATGCAAGACAGGCAAACCTTCTTCCATCAGTTCATTGACAATTCGCTGCGGCAAATTGGCGCGCGGTTGGAACTGGTTGACCACAATACCTTCCACCACCAGCCTGGCGTTGTGATCCGCCTGGATTTCCTTGACATTTTCAAGCAGGGTATACAAGGCCTTGCGTGAAAAATCGTCGCAATCAAAGGGAATCAGGCAATTGCGTGCCGCGATGAGTGCCGAACGGGTGTAAAAATTGAGCGCTGGCGGTGTATCGATGTAAATCCGGTCATAGCTGCCGGACAGTTGCTGCAGCGCCTCGCGCAGCTTGAAGATCTTGTGCCGGGACTCCAGCTTGGCCTGCAATTCGTCAAGCTTCGGGCTGGAGGGCATCAAGTCCAGCCCTTCATGGGGCGTGGCAACGATGAATTCGGCTGGCGAAACGGTACGCAAACTGAAGCTCAAGGTATTTTCAAAAAATCCGCCCACGTCTGGCTGATTGTCGGTGGCCGTCTTGCCCATCAGGTAAGCGCTGGAGTTGCCCTGCGGGTCCAGGTCCACAACAAGCGTGCGCAAGCCCTGGCTGGCGCTGATGGCAGCCAGATTGCAGGTAATGGTGGACTTGCCGACCCCACCTTTTTGATTGAAAACGACGCGTGGCATGAAGGCTTCCTTGTGCGGCAGTAATTAGTGACTGATTGTGCCTTCGATGCCATGTGCGCGAAAGGCCGGTACAGGTGCAGGCAGCCCTTTGAATTGACGGACGGTCAAGGGCGGGAACACTGTCTGCAGTTTTTTCTGGCGGCTCTGGATGAGGAATGGATGAAGCTGCAGGCACAGGTTTTATGAAAATTCTCCCCACGCGTCAAAGCGCTAAGCCAACACCCTTATAATCTGAGGTGACGGGCCTTCCCGCATGGTAAAGCGGCCAACCGGGTCAGATGGGGAACCAAGCAGCCCTAACCGCGGAGCCAGTGCCGGGGCCAAGGCTCGTCACCTCATTATTTGCAGCGCATTTCTTCCAAATGCAAGCCACGCCCACTGCGTCAACAGCTGGTGCATCGGCCACTCAAGTCCTACTCGTTGACTTCTTCAATCGCAAGCGTTGTCTGCAGCGCATGGCTGGCAATCTGCTCGGACATCAGGGCCAGCGAAGCGAGCGCATAAGTCCCGCTGATGATCCCCTTGTAGGCTATTTCGGCAGCCACGGCTTCCTGGTCGAGTCCTTCCGTGGCGGCAACGATGCAGTCCTCCATGGAGCCCAGGCCAACATCTGAATACAGTGTCTCCCCTTCATAACTGACGCTGTATTCGTACAGGTCCTGCTCCATCGGGTCGATGTGAAAACGAACAATCATGCAATCCCCTTGCCTTTTGTTAATGTCAAAAAATAATACCTGACAGCGTAAGACGATATTGCGCCTGCACAACAAATTCCCGTTGGCGTGGACTTTGGCAACCTTGGATCCCCGCGCCCGCTTCACTGGCCGCGCGCAAAGCCGGCTTCGAGCCGGTGAACCCGCAGTTCGTCTTCCCCGACAGCGCTGGACGCGAGCGCCAGCAGGTGATGGTGGTGTGTAAACACCAGCACCTGTGATGCAGTGGCAAATTTTGCCAGCGCGCGGAACATGTGGCTGGCGCGCTCGTCGTCGGCGGTCATGAATACATCGTCAAGCACCAGCGGCATCATCCGGCCTGGTTTGCGCTGCACTTCCAGCGCGGCCAGCCGCAGGGCAAGGTACAACTGGTCGGCCGTTCCTTCGCTCAAGGCTGAAATCTCCATGGCCTTGCCTTGTGCAGGCTGGGCGAGCAGCAGTGGCGTGTCGCTGTCGGCATCAACCGCCAGCCGTACAAAACGACCTGCTGTCATGAGCCGGAAGTAGTCGCCTGCCAGGGCCACCACCGGGCCCTGCGCCTTTTCGCGGTGGCGGCGCAGCGCTTCGCCCAGTAGCGCTTCGGCCAGCTTGAGCCGTGCCCATGGCCTCACGCCGGCGCGGTAGCGTGCAATGGCGGCTTCCATTTCCTCCTTGGCCTGGGCAGCCTCATCCGACGTGTCGATCTGCGCCAATGCAAGACGTGACGCCTGCTCCGCCTCGATCGCGGTCTTTTCATCTGTCTCCAGCGCCAGGATCGTCGCCGAGCAGACCTGTTTTTCCTGCTCAATGGCCACGCTGTCCAGACTGGCCAGTTCTTGGCGCAGGGTGCAAGCGTCCTTTCGGGATGTCCGCGAGAGCTGGTCCTTAAGCCCCTCAAGGCGCATGCGCAGCGCGTGCATCTGGCCAGAGCGAATTTCCGCCTCCGGCAATTCGTCGGCATGCCGAACCCCTGCTTCGCTGACCAGCCCTTCAAGGGTATGCCGGGCATCCTCGACGGCTGAGAGTGCGCGTTGCCTTCGGACGGTTTCCTCGGCCTCCCTGTGTTGCAGCGTTGCCTTTGCCGCAGCCGCCTCGCGTGAACGCAAGAGCCGCCTGGCAAGCGTATCGACCCAGGCATCCCGGTGATCCCATACAGGCTCCTCCAAAAGCCGGCCCAAAGCGGTGGCCCCTTGTGCCGCAGCGTCCTCGCTCGCCTGCATTTGCTTGAACTGCTGCTGGTGACCCGCATGCAACTGGTAGTCATTGACCCAGTGCTGGAGTTCAGCGAGCCGCGCCTTGATGGTTGACGCTTCGGCATCCTTGTCCAGGGACAGGCGAGAGCAACTCCGGTCCAGCGCCGCGCGAGAGTTCTTGATCAATCGGGTCAGCTCGGCACCCCGGAGCTGGTCAGCCTGAAGGCCCTGCCCCAGGCTGTTCAGGTCAATTCGCCAACGCTGCATCGCAGCATGCACAGTCACCAGTTCGCGTTCGGCGGCGCTGCCCAGCGCAACCAGCGCATCGAGTGATGGCTGTGTTTCAGGGACGGTGTGACCCAGAGCCAGCATGGCGCCAGACAAGCCCTGGCTGGCTGCTGCCATCTGCTGCACCAACAGGTCATGGGAAAGCGTGACCTGCGCAAGACGCTCATGCTGGTCGAGCGCCGTTTGCCGAATCACCAGCCACTCTCGTGCCCCGGCTGCCGTGCCGGCGGAAATCCCCAGGCGCGACAGGGTTTGCTGCCAGCCGCTGTCCAGCGACACCAGTGCGTCGGTGTGTTCGTCATCCCTGGTCCGCAAAACCACCAGCGTCTGCGTCATTTCTGCAATGCGCTGTTCGCATTCGGCCACTTCGGCGGCTCGCTGCGCACCCTCGCGCAACAAGTCGGCCTGCCGGTCGGCCTCGGCCAGCGTCTGCTCGAAACGTAGCGGCAGTGCGTCGCCAAAAGTGTCTTCACTTGAAGGTTTGCCTGCTTCTGCAGCAGGATTGATGTATTCAGCCCGTACGGCCTGCCAGCTTGCATCCCGCAGTTCCCTGGCCAAGCGCAAGGTGTCGGCCGTCACCACCTCGCCGGTGGCAGCCAGGCGCTTGCTGCGGCGGTGCTGCAATGCCAGATCGGTTTCCAATTGTCCGGTTCGGTTCTTGTTGAGCGCCGCTTGCTTGAGCAGTTCGTTTCGTTTGTGTTCCCAGGCATCAATTTCGGCAATGGCCAGCCAGCCCGTGAGCGTCAGTTGCGCAGGAGACTGCAGCCCCATGTCGCGCAATGATCCGTCCAGCTTGCGCTGTTCCGTGTTCAGCACAGCCTGCAAGCTTAGCCGCCGCTGCTGCGCATCCCCCAGCGACCGGGCCTGCTCCAGTGCGGTCACCAGGGCCTGCCGCAAAGCAGATGCCGGCTCAGGAATTTCCTCGCGCCGAAGTTGCGCCACCTTGCAACTGTCAACGGCTTGCCGCGCCTGGACATGCTGCCACTCGATGTTCAGTGTCTGAAACGCTTCCAGCGAGCGCAGCACCTCGGCCTGGTCGGCCGAAGACGGCGCTTGCCTGAAGAATGCTTCCAGACTGTCAAGCCCCTGACGGCAGGACTGCATCTGCAGCGCCCGCAGCATCAGCAGTCGGCCTTCATCATCCGTTGCGGCCTGCAGCTTGAGCCGGACATCGCGCTCGCGCCGCACCAGGGACACGTCGGCCTCCAGCCGGTCGATGGCTGGGGCATGGCTGAGCAGCAAGGGCTCAATCTCCAGCGCCAGCAGCGAACGCTGGCAGAGGGCAATCGCTTCATCGGCTTCGCTTAGCCCGATTTGCGACAGCGCCTGGTGCTGGAGGGCGGCGAGCCTGCAGTCGCGGGCGTCGGCTGGCAGGGCCACATGACCCTGAATTGCATCCCACTGGCTTTCAGCCATGTCAAGCTCGCGCAGCAAGGGCTCCACTGCACGCAATTCGGTTAGCCCCTCAAGCTGCCGGCGCTGACCGGCCAGTTGTTCCCTTGCCTGCGCAAGTTGGGCTTGTGCCTCGTCATGGACGCGCTTGAGCACCTTCCACTGGTCCGGCTTGGTCACGGCCTGCCGGTAGCGCTGCCGTGCTTCTTCGAGCTGCCGCGCAGCTTCATTGAGGATGGGCAACTGCCCTTTGGGCACGAAGTATTTTTTTGCATCAGCCTGCAGCGTCTGGAGCATCAGCTTGATACCGGCCGAGCCGGTGCTGGCCTCAAACAGCGCGGCGCCCAGTTCCCCTTCGCCCTGGATGAGCATCTGGCCACCCTTGCGCAAGTGCAGCGAGTTCAGGCCATACATGGTGTCGAACTGCTCGCGCACTACACCGCCGGTCAGCGCCAGCAGCACCTCGGGGGAAACTGAAGGGCCCGTCAACGGCAGGCCGCTTGACGGATCAGCGCTCGTCAGCGGATCCTTGTTGCCCTTGCGGCGGGCCAGGCCCACGATTCGGCCTGACGCATCCTCAAAACACCCGGCCAGCAGCATGTCCCTGAAGCCATGCACAAAATCATCCTTGCTGCGCGGGGGTATGCCATAGCGCAGATCGGTCATGGCACGCAGTGCCGAAGACTTGCCGGCCTCGTTGGCACCATAGACAAGGTGCAGGTTGGCCGTGCCTGAAAAGTCCAGTGCGGCGTTGCTGAACGGGCCAAACGCCGTCAGGAACAGTTTCCGGATTTTCATGAATTCACTTCCTGGCTTGTCAGTCGCGCCAGCAGCGTGGCTTCTGCATCCTTCAACAGAGTCAGCAGCGCCGCGCTATCGTCCAGCCGGGGAATGTCCGTCGTGGCATCAGCCGCCTCATGGGCCATGGCCGCGAGCACTTCAGCAGGGACCTTGCCCAACACTTCGGCCAGCGCGTCGCGGCAAAAACTTTCCAGACCCGTCGGGTCGGCTGCCAGCGTGTCAACCCAGCGCACCAGTTCGCCCAGGGCGTCGTCGCCCTGCTCCACGCTCGAACGGTTCAAGGGCGAGCGTAAATCGAGCTTGACCTGCTCGATCCAGACCTCCACGCCGGTCACATCCTGTGCAGCGGCCTGCACGGCTGCGGCCAGCGTTCCGGGCTGGCGCGCTTCCAACGCATGCAGAGGGGTTTCACCAGACAGCACCACCCGGACGGCATGCAGCACATCGCCTTCTTCGGATGCCGCAAGCTCCAGCGCGTGCGAAACCCGTAAAGGCAGTTCGTCCAAGGTCTTCACCGGCTGCAAGTCGATGACGATCTGATGCCAGCGAACCACGGCCAGTGACATGAAGCGGGCGGTCATCCGGGCACCCTCAACCGTGACCAGCTCGCAGCCCTTGGGGCCGGTTTCACGGGCGTGGCGGCCCTGAAGATTGCCCGGAAACACCACCCGGGGCTGTTCGCAAATCACCTGCCGGGCGTGGATGTGTCCCAGTGCCCAGTAGTCGTAGCCTCTGGATTTCAGGTCTGGCAAAGTCGTTGGCGCGTAGGTGTCGTGTCCGCCAATACCGGTCAGGCTGGTGTGCAGCAGGCCAATGTTGAAACAACCCGGCACGGCCAGAGGGTAGCCGGGCACCAGGTCTTCGGGCACCTCGCGGTCCGGAAAGCTGTGCCCGTGAATGGCGACGCCCAAGGCCTCCAGGCACACGGTTTCGGCGGTGCGGCTGGAAAACACCTTGACATTGTCAGGCCATGGAATCTGCCGGGTTATCACGCCACGCGCATCGTGGTTGCCCTGCACGATGAACACACGAATCCCCTTGCGCCCCAGGCGCACCATCTGTTCGCGCACGAACAGGCCGGTATGGAAATCCTGCCAGTCCCGGTCGTACAAATCGCCGGCAATGAGCACAAAATCGACCCGCTCATCCAGCGCCAGGTCCACCAGGCGCTCCAGCGCACGGCGCGTCGCGCCACGCAGCCGCTCCAGCGGCGCGCCTTCATAGCGGCTCAATCCACGCAAGGGGCTGTCGATGTGCAGGTCGGCGGTATGGATGAAACGCATGCAAGTCACTTTCTTGTCGGAATGGTTGCCTGATTTGCGTCAGACTGCTGGCGATTGTGGGGCAAGGTCGGGCTGCTCATTGAAAATCAAACACTTCATTATTTATAGCAACAAAGATACAGCAGGAATGCGCAAAGCCACGATTTGAGTATTAAAAATCACCCACGAGCAAGCAGGAGCATAAACGCGGCCAGCGCTGGACAAATCGTTCATGTCGAATCTTTTTCAACTGGCAACCAAATACGCCTGTTTTTTAAGCACTGCCCGCCAGCCCAGCACTGGCGCCACTTTCAGGACTTGTCCCTGTTCTTATCCACAAGCTAAGCCACAGACGACGGGGACAAGTCGCCGTCCCGAAATTTCGTTGTGCACGGCAGTGGCCCGGCAAAATTGATCCGCGCTATAAGTGGGAACCCAGGGCACAAGTTCTGGCCGAAGGCGGCTGGACATGAAGGCGTTTTCGAGGGTCAGGAAATCAGCGCGCCGCGCACGGCGCACGAATACGCCAGCATTTCGGGCGCCAACAGCCTTGGCTGGTTGCGTGAGGGCAAGACAATGGCTGGATTTTGCAGCCAGCATGAACTGCATCCCAACCAGATTGCCGACTGATAGCGACAATTACTTGAGAATTCCGCCAACGTTTTTGGTGCATCAGTTGGACAGGGAAAACCCATTGATCTGGCGCTGCTGCATGCCAGGAGAGGCCAGCTCTCGCTGGGAATTGTTTTTTTGAGTGCGCACTCGCCAAGGCGGCATTGCTGAGCCCCAAGCCACTGAATCGACCTTATTCCATTTCTGAATCATTCCGAGATCAGGCGCGAAGCCGCAGACAGTGCTGTCGCACGGCAAGGCGAAGCAACGACATATCGGCACGCTTTAGAAATGCAATGAGTGCTGCCAGACTCGACATTGCCCACTTGATGGGCTGGCGCAACACGGGCATGCCGAATGCAAGCCCGGAGCGCGTCGCGCCCGAGCAGGCTTGCTTGAACTTGCTGCCAAAACTGGCTGAGGCTGCATGGAATGAAATTTTCGACCTGCGCAGGGTCGACTTGAAAATCAGGAGAAAGTTGTTCAAAAAAACCGGGGCCACTTTTTGCCAACAATCGAATGGCCGCGTTGATGGTGGTGCCCGACATGGCGAAGCAAGATGGGATACCGGCATGCGCCAAGACACGCCGGTACTCGGTCCACTCGATGAATCAAGCCCTTCTGAGGGCTGATGGGTTGTTCCGAATGGCATTGATGGCGCGTCTGCGTTCAGAAGCTACAACCCGACCTTCCCGTGAACGCTTGAAGCCGCATTTGCCAGCCCCAAGCGCCTGAGCGGCAGAAAGGACGTGCGCTGCAAACCGACCGCACCGGTCATTTTTCAGCGCCTTTTTGTCCAGTAGCAGGCTATTGGCCTGCAAATTTGGCAAAAACTGTCCTCGGCAGGGCCACTTTTCGCCCTGCACACCTTCTGCCGTCCAAGCGCCTAGCCATCCACTGCCACAGGATCGGTGTCTTGTGGGGAAGTGGCTGTGATCGAGTCCGTCTCCCTCGGGTCGGCTTCATCGGAACTGGTGGCAACCACCGCCGTGACCAACGCCATGAAGCTGTCGGCCAAAGGTTGCGGCACATCATTGTCTGAACCGTCACTGCTGCCACAGGCAGTCAGCGCAATGGCCAGAAGCGTCAAAGCGCCGCCCCTGAATAAAATTCCATGCGTCATTATTTTTCTCCTTAATTGTTGAAGTTGCCTGGAAGCGGCGTGTTGAGGTAGGGAAAGGTGGTTTTGAAATCGGCCGCGGTCTTGCGAACGCCATCCGTCAGGGCCGCACCGCCCGCCGGTGCATCAGATGGTTTGCAGCCTACTTTCAAGCTATCGGCAGCACCTGTCAGCGTGCAAAGCGCACCCATGGCGACCCGCAAAGACAAGTCGGTCACATCGTCGCCAGGACGGCGTCCGTTCGGAAAGCCGGCCTTGTCGCCAGCAGCCACACCCAGCGGATTTTGGGCTGCCGCAACTGCCACGGGCGTCGTGGTGTTCAGACGCAGCATTTCCGAGGGAACCACGTTTTTAGGTTGATTCAAGCCTTCTAGCCCTTTCAAAAATACCGTCACCAGATCGGTCCTCGGAAAATTGGTTGGCGCTGGCGCGGTCGGGAACAAGGTCTGCACCAGGGCTGGCAAAGTCGGATTGGTCACGTAGTCGAGAAACTGGGCATCGCCTGATGGTTTTGATGAATTGAAGCGGTCCTTGTCCTCGATCCCGATCACTACCTCATTGACCAGTGGCATCCCTACGCGCGAGACCTGCGCCCACGGGCCGCCTTCCACACTGGCCCGGTTGTACCCTTTTGGCGACGGATTGATCAGGCGCCCCTGTCGCACGCTGGCCGTCGTGTACGCACCGATGACGGGTTCACCGGCTGTGGCCAGGCAGGCGATGGGCACTTCCATCGCAATCGAGGTGACGTTCTTGTTTTCAAGGTCATTCTTGTTGCCATTGACCTCTGGCCCGAGCGGGTTCAAGTTGAACAAGTCAAAAATCTTGCCCACTGCGATATAAAACGGCTCCTTGCGCTGGCCGACAAATACTTTCGCAGGGCTGGCGCAGCCCGGGATGGCCACGCTGTAAATATGCTTGTTGGCATAGGCTTCGTAGCCCGTGGCGCTGCCAAATGTCTTGTCGCCGATGTTGTCCACCGGCTTGTCGAATTCGGTTGCACCGCCCGCTGCATTGGTCAGGCGTGTCCTGGTTCCGCGGCGGCGGTCTTCCTTGACCATGTCGATGGTGTAGGTTTCACGGACATTGAGTTTGGCATCGTTGACCGCGCTGATGGTGCCCGAGTTGATCAGCGGGATCCTCACATCCTTGCCCCCCACTTTGAGCGTCTGTTTCTTGGTATCGCTCTTGAAGCGGAACTGGAACGTCAGGTGCTCTTTCGCATCGCCCACGTTGTCGACATGGATTTCATACAACCCGTTCTGGTCGAACTGGTAAAAATTTGGCCCGCCTTGCGGATCCTGGAAAGGAATGTAGTTGGCAATCAGCGTGACATATGCCTCTCGGCCCGGCTCATAGCTTCGAAACATGTACAGATCGGTGCCGTCCAGCTTGGACTGACCGGATATGAAGGGCGCTTCCCGGTGGCTGGAGGCATAGGCTGGAACCGCAACCATGAGCGCTACGGCGCCTGCTACTGCCATTGAGCAGAGATTATTTTTTCTGGCAAAACTTGGCATGTCGTCTCCTGATGGGTTGATGGAATATTCCTCAGCCAGACTCGTTGATATCAACCAAGCCATTTGTAGGATGAAACGGACAAGTCCTATCGGGGAAAATGCGTCGCTTTTGAGCTACACGCTTTGGCAAGCTTGCGGCGGCCTTTGATTCACGCACGCCTGGCTACGGAAAAAGAAAAAGCCGCACAGTCAACTTTGTTTTTCGGCGCAGCCTGACGGCTTCAGTGCGTCGTGATCAATGACTGCAAAACGCCAGGCTCGAAATGCCTGTCGATGTAGTCGGCCAGCCCCTCGAACACGACATCGAGCGTCGGCACGGCAGCGCCAAACAGGGCCTGCAGCACGCGCTGGTCTTCAAACAGCCCGTGAAGGTACAAACCCAGCACATTGCCGGCGCCGTTTTGCCACGCCAGGCCGTCTGGCATGACCGGACTGGCCATGTCGCCTGCGGCAGCCATGGCCGGATGCGGTGCGGTCTGGCCATGGTGGATTTCGTAGCCCTGCACTTCAACGCCTGACAAGCCGGCCCACGGGCCACCTACGCTGGCGAACACGGTCTGCCGGTGCCGCACGGTCTTGTTTTCGTCAAACACCGTGACCACCGGCAACAGGCCCAGGCCGGGGCCGTTGCCATCGATGCCGTGCGGGTCAATCAGCGCTTCGCCCAGCATCTGCAGGCCACCGCAAATACCCAGCACTGCGCCGCCCTGCCCGGCATGCGCGGCAATCGCCTGGTCCAGCCCCTGCGCGCGCAGCCAGGCCAAATCGGCACTGGTGGCCTTGGAGCCGGGCAGGACGACCCAGTCGGCATCGATCAGTTGGGCCGGGCTGCGCACCCATTTCAGGCGCACGCCCGGCACGTTTTTCAGCGGCTGGAATTCGTCGAGGTTGCTGATGCGCGGGTAGGCAATCACCGCGACGGTTCGCGTCACCTGGCCTGCGGCTGTACTGCGGTCGTCAAAAATTCCGTCTTCCTCGGGCAGGCCATGCTGCCACCACATCGGCAGTGTGGCAACCGTGGGCACGCCGGTCAGGTTCTGCAACATCTGCGGGCCGGGCGCGAGCAGGCTGGCGTCGCCCCGGAACTTGTTCAGCACAAAGCCCTTGATCAGCTTGCGCTCGGCTTCATCCAGCATGGCCCAGGTGCCGTACAAATGGGCAAACGCCCCGCCCCGGTCGATGTCAGTAACCAAGAGGCAGGCCGCATTCGCATGCAGCGCGACGCGCATGTTCACGATGTCACACGACTTGAGGTTGATCTCGGCCGGAGAGCCCGCGCCCTCGATCACCACCACATCGTTTTCCGCCATCAACTCGTCCAGCGCCTGCGCCACCACCGGCCAGACCGAGAGGCTGCGCCCGCGCCATTCCATGCGCGAGAGTTCGGCGTTGACCTGGCCCATCAGCACGACCTGGCTTTGCGTGTCTTTTTCAGGCTTGAGCAGCAGCGGGTTCATGCGCACCTCGGGCGTGGCGTGTGCCGCCAGCGCCTGGAAATACTGGGCGCTGCCGATCTCGCCGCCTGCCACGACACGGGCGTTGTTGCTCATGTTCTGCGCCTTGTAGGGCGCAACCCTCAGGCCCTGGCGGGCGTAATAACGGCACAGCGCGGTGGTCAGCCAGCTTTTGCCGGCGCCGCTGGTGGTGCCTAAAACCATGACACATTTGGCCAAGGGCGATTTATCGGGGGTCATGCAGGCCTTTGTTGTTCAGTTTGCGATGGCATTCAGGGTTGTCCACGCCATTTTCAGCACATCCTGCACTGCCGGCGGCTGCACACTGACACGCAGATGGCCGCTCAGGCCGAAGGAGGCGGTGTCGCGCAATTTGATGCCCTGCTGTCGCAAAAGCGACAGTGCCGACGACAGGGGGAGGCCTTTCGGCAATGCCGGCGTCGCACAGAAAAAATTGGCATCGCTGGGCAGGCAAACCCAGCCCAGAGACTCGCACACATCGATTTGCCGGGTTTTCCAGCCACGCAGCGTGACCAGGCTGTCGGCCAGCCAGGCTTGCACATCGGGGCGGCTCCAGGCTTGCAGCAGCGCCACGCCATGCGCACCCACTGGCCACGACGGGCTGAGCTGGTCGAGCGCAACAACGGCGTCTTCGGCGTCCACCGGCGCAATCGCATACGCAGCGCGCACACCGGTCAGGCCCAGCGCTTTGTTGGGCGTCCAGAGTTGCCAGACGCTTTGCAGTTGCACCGTGCTCAAGGTGGGCGCGCCACTGAGTCGCAAGGGCTCATAGGCACGGTCCAGCACACACACAGCGTCGGTGCCGGCCAACGAACGCCGCGAAGGGCCACCCCGAGCAAGTTCAGCCCCCCCGGGGGGCCGCAAAGTACGCGAAGCGACAAGCGTGGGGGCCAGTTTCTCCAGCCCCGCCTGCGCAAGCCCCAATGGGCTGGACGGCTCGCAGGCCCAGAGGAGTTGCGCGGCGGCCGGTTCGGCGGCAACCGCCAGCCGGTGCGCGCGGGCGGCCTGCGCATAGTCGCCGTAGCTGTGCGGCGGCAGCCAGACGGCGCCGCCCTGCCCGGCTGTTTGCGCTGTCAGGGCCGTGATGCGAAAGATGAATTCGCTGGCGCTGGCCGCCAGCACCACGCGCCGCGCATCGACCCCGTGAAAATTGGCCAGTTGCCGGCGCAAGGCGGTGTAGCTGGCGTCAGGGTACTGGCTGGCATCGGCTTGCCGGACAGCCGCTTGTGCCGCAGGACACGGCGCGCAGGCGTTGCTGTTGGTTGAAAAGTCATGCAGCGCCGCGCCAAGGTGGTCAGGCCCGCCATGCATGCGCGGTGGCTGCGATGGCATGACGCTTTTCATGGCCATGAGAATGCTATAAAAATAATAGCTGCAAGTGCAAACATAGCGTGCGCAAAGACCACTTTTGATGCATATTTTTGGGCCAGCCGCACCTCCCCGGCCTGCGGCGCGCACCCTGTGGCGTTCAGGGTGTACACGCCGGGCTTGCTCACGCTGACCCCCAGCGCCAGCGCCATGGCCGCCATCGGCCAGCCGCTGTTGGGCGAGGGGGTTTTTGCCGCTTCGCGCCGCAGTGCGCCCGGCCAGAAGTTGCCTGTGACGCCCATCAGCAGCCAGCCCGTCAGCCGCGCCGGCAGCCACGACAGCACATCGTCGGCACGCGCCGCCCATTTGCCGGCCCATTCCCAGTACTGGCCTTTGTAGCTGCCCCGGTAGCCCCACATGGCATCGGCGGTGTTGGCAAAACGGTAGACAGCTGCGCCCGGCAGGCCGAACAGGACAAACCAGAAAATCGGCGCCACCACCGAGTCGTTGAGGTTTTCAGACAGCGTTTCGATGACGCTTTCGCGCACCTGCACCGCCGTCAGCTGTGCGGTGTCGCGACTGACCAGCCAGGACAGGCGTTCACGCCCGGCGGCCAGCGACTGTTGCAGGGCCGCTTCCACCGCACCGGCTTCATCGCGCAGCATGCGCCAGGACAGCATGGACTTGGTGAGCCAGGCCATCGCGGCGACCAGTGCGGCGGCAGCCAGCCCGGTTTCCAGCGCCGGTTGCGTGATGAAGCGGGCCAGCTGCCGGAAGGCCAGCGCCTGCAGACCCCAGGCCAGTACGCCGACGGCGACGGCCCCCACCATCCAGGCCAGCGCGCCGAGCACAAACGCCAGCGCAGGCGGGCAAGTCACGCTGACGCGGCCGCAAACCTGGAGGTAATGCCCGATCCAGACCACCGGATGAACCGCGATGGGTGGCTCGCCCCAGCGGCGGTCTATCCACAACGCCAGCAGCAACACCAGCGCCAGGCAGGCGGCGGGCCCGACAGGTCCCGGCAAGGCATGAAGGCTGGACCAGACCATCGACATGTCAGGCGATTTCTGGCCGGGACAGACGCTCAGCGTGCGGCGCCCACCCAGCCACCGGCACAGGCCGCCAGCGGCGCGACTGCCGCCATGCGCCCAGGGCCAACAGCAAACCGATGGCCCAGAGCGAAGCCAGGGCGGTCACCACCGACTCGGGCGGCTTGGCTTCGGGCAACTGTTCCAGCAGCTTCAGGCCGCGCACCGGCCTGGGCGCAAGGTCATCCGGCGCAGGCAGCGCGGCGGTGGCTTCAAGGGCGGCCGGAAGGCCGGGCGCTGTTGCCTGCACCAGGCGCGGGGCCGCCGCATGGTCCTGCACCGGCACCGGCCGGGATGCCCCCGGCGCCAGGGCCGCATCCGCCGCAAAACGCTGCACCGCCGCATTGCTTTCGCGCAGGCCACTGGCCTGGCGTGCTTCGTTGTAGGCCTGCACCAGTTCTTGCCGGGTATCGGCATCGGGCTGCCAGTAGTTCAGCCGAATCGCGTCGAGCATGCGCTCCAGCGTCTGCGCAAAGGCGGCGCGGTTGCTGCCTTCGAGCCATTCGCGGGTGTCCAGCCGGTACTGGTCGCGCACATAGACGTTGTGCAGCGACTGCCAGTGGTCCTGGCGCACGGCCTGTGGCGCGGTGACCTGCCAGCCCCACAGAAACTGCGCGGTTTTCAACACCTGCAGGCTGCCGCTGTAGCCTTCGGCCTTTTGCGCGCTGATCCACTGGGGATGCAGGTAACGCGTCTGCATTTCCTTGGCGATGGCGCTGGCGGCGCTGTCGGTCACCACGTCGGTGGTGTCGCGCAGGTTTTGCACATACAGCGCCGGGTCTTTGCCGGTGAGCTGGCGCACCGCCTGCGCCATGCCGCCCAGGTACTGGAACGGATCGTCGCTGCTCAGCACGCCATAGGTGTTGGAAGTGCGTGACAGCAAGGCGGCATCGACCTGCGCCAGGTTGCGGGCATAGGCCCTGGCGAAAGCCTTGTGCCGCCCGGCGCCCTCCAGTCCTTCGCCGTAGGCATGGCCCATGCGGTCCATGTAGAGCTGGGCCATGTCGGCATCGCCGCCGCCCTTGCCGGCGGTTTTCCAGGTGTCGGTGGCCTGGGCGGCTTCGCTCAGGCCGGTGCTGTAGCTGCCCTGCTCGTTGGAAAACACCCGTGCCGTGGCCCATTGCCGGGCCTGCTCTGCCGTAGCCCCCGCCGCCGCAAAGGCGCCGGCAAGCTGTTGCGTGTGGCGCGCCACTCCGTTATCAGCTTCCTTGAGCTGGGCGACCTGGCGCACGGCCTCGTCGATCCAGCGCATCACCACCGGGAACTGGTCGCGGTAGGAGCCGGTGACGCTGACCAGCACATCGAGCCTCGGGCGCTTGAGTTCGGCAACTGGCAGCACCTCCAGACCGGTGACGCGGCCGGCGTCGTCCCAGCGCGGCCTGACGCCCAGCGCGTACAGCGCCTGCGACTCCATCACGCCCTGGTGGCGCATGGTTTCGCCGGCCCACAGGGTGAAGGCGATCTTCTCGGGCCAGCGGTCACTGTGTGCTTGCCGGTGCTGCTTCATCCAGGCGTCAAAGGCGGCCACGCCCGTGTCCCAGGCCTGGCGGGTGGGCACGCGGCTGGGGTCGAAGCCGTAGAGGTTGCGGCCGGTGGGCAGGCTGTCGGGGTTGCGCACCGGGTCGCCGCCGTAGCTGGCCAAGACATGCCGGCCATCGAGCGCCGCCAGAAAGCCGCTGATCTCTTCATTGCCGGCCAGCGCCGCATCCAGTTGCCGGGCACGCAGGGCCAGCGCCAGCAGGACTTCGGGCTCCAGAACCTTGGCCTGGGCGCGGTTGGGCACCGAATCGAGGGTGCCGGCCTTCACGGCGTCGGCCGCATCCTGCACCCGCAGGTCGCGCGTGCTGGCCGCCTGCGGGTCTTGCAGCGCCAGCTGCAGCCAGCGCGCCGGACGCGAATGGATGATGGCTTTGGCGTCCAGCAAAAACACCTCGTCGATGTCTTCACCCAACGCATCGATCAGCGGCTTGCGCAGCGTCTGCATTACGGTGCCGAAGCGGCGCCCGGCATTGGGCACTTCACCGAATGCGGCCAGGCCCAGCGGCTGCGCGGTCTGGGCAATCTCGTCGAGGTAGGGGTGCAGCAGTTCCATGAAACCGCTGAAGTCGGCGAGGATTTTTTCCCGGCTCCAGCCGATGTCGCGGTGGAACTGGTTTTCGACGAATTGTGCGGTCAGGCGCGCCTCCACCTCCTGCCTGACCGGGCCGGGCGCGACGGTTTCCCAGTCGTGCATCAGGGTGTGCATTGCGTGCACGCCGGGTCGAAAGCCCGCCGGAGAAAACATCGGCGTGGAATGGCTGACCAGCACCGCACGGCCGCGCCGCTTGGCCGTCAGCGCCTCGCCCAGGTTGTCCATGATGTAGGGGTAGATGTTGGGCAGGTCCCCCAGCGCCAGCAGCGGATCGTCCTGCACCGACAGGCCGCGCTCCTTGCCCGGCGCCCATTCGAGCGTGCCATGCGTGCCCACATGCACCACCGCATCGGCCTGCAGCTCGGTGCGCAGCCAGAGATAGGTGGCCAGGTAGTTGTGGCTCAGTGGCACAGCGGAGCGGTGACCGATGCGTTTTTTTCGCAGTTCGGCGGCAGTGCCGGCGGTAACTTCGTGGCGCAGTGGCTGAGGCATGACCACCGCATGGCCCAGCTGAACGCGGGGAATGATGAAGGCGGGCTCAGTCTGCCCGTCGGCCCGCGTCTGCGGCCGCAGCATCAGGGCTTGTTCGGGCGGACCCCAGTAGGCTTCGATGCGCGCCTGGGTTTCAGGCGGCAAGGCGCGAAACCAGGCCAGGTAAAGGCGCAGCGGAAAGGCGGCGGCCAGCCCCTGCGCGGGCAGGCCGGCCAGGGTTTCGGGCTTGTAGAACGCGGCCAGCGTGGCCTGCACCTGCGGCGTGATCTGCCCGGCATCGGGCGCATCGACCTGGTAGCCGGCGGCCTGCATGGCGGCCAGCATGTTGTGCAGGCTTTTCGGCACATTCAAAAACGACGCGCCAAAGTTGCCTTCGCCCTGCGGGTAGTTGTAGACCATCAGGGCGACGCGGCGCAGGGCCGGGGGCGTCTGCTGCAGGCGGGCCAGCGCGGCGGCCTTGTCGGCCAGCGCATCAATCTGCGCGGGAATCGGTTGCAGCGCGCCGGTCCTGGCGTCGCGTGCGGTGATCAGGAGGGCATCGACCATGCCCGCCAGTTCGCCGGGCGTGTAGTAGTAAGCCACGTCGGTCAGCGCAAGGCCGTCTTTGCTGGCCGTCCACTGACTGGCGTCCATGGCAAGCGCGGGCATGGTCTGCAAAACAGGCACGCCGATACGCTCCAGCTCGGCCTTGCGCGCGCCGGGGTTGAACACCAGCGCCGAATTGATGATGACATCGGCGACGCGCCGGGGCCCGGCGGGCGTTGTCACATGGGTTGCCTGGAAAAACAGGTCCGTCTGCTGGCGGGGCCCGTAAAAGGCGTAGGCGCGCAGCCCGCGCTGCGCCAGCGCGGCAATCAGCGTATCGAGCCACGCGGTATCGTCCGAAGTGAAAACCGCACTATTGACCGCTATTGCTACTGTTTTAATAGCTGCTTGCGCATATGTGTCGTGCGTTAAAGGCATTTTTTGCTTAAAAACCGGGCCGTCCGGCAAATTGTCCAGGGCGCTGGCCTCGTTTTCGATGCGCGGCCATGCCGGATGGTAAAAACCGGCCAGCGGCAGCTGCACGGCCGGGGGCAGCGCCGCCAGCGCAGCGTCGCCCTGCCCGGCACCGGCCTTGAGGGCCGCCATGGCCAGGCGCATGTTCTGTGCACCGCCGAATCGCCAGTATTCGCGCAACCGTTGCGCCCAGGCCGCGCCCACGCCCTGCTGCGCCAGCAGCGGCGCGGCGGCCTGTGGCTGATTTTTGGCCACGCTGCCGAACTCGCCCACCAGGACATACGGCGTGCCGCTCTGGTTCGCCGCCTCGCCGAAGCGGGCGGCCGCGCTGCTTGCCACGCTGCTGTGCGGCGCATCAATCACCAGCAGCCGGGCACCGTGCAGGGCCTGACGCAGGGTGTCGGGCGTATCGGCCGCGGCAGACACGATCTGCAGCGGCAGGCCCGCCTGCCTGGCCGCTTCCGCCAGCCCGGCCAGTCGGGCGGGCGACACCAGGTAGGTGCTCAGCAGCACGATGCGCTGGCCGGCAGGCTCGTCCGCCGTTGCCTGTGCCCGTGCCGGGACGATCGCCAGGCCAAGCACAACGGCGGCAATCTGGCAGCAGCAACGCTTCCAGACACTGCTCATTCTTGGGCGCCGGCGGGCACATAGACCATGCTGCCGTCCTTCATGCGGTAGGCCGTGCCGGCTTTTTCGCCGTCACCCTCGCCCGAGGCGCCGCTGGCCTTGAACCGGGTCACCTTGTTGCCCTCCCTGGTGATGATTTCCATGTCGGGCTTGCCTTCATTGCGGATGATGGTCAGCTTGTCGTTGGCGAACAGGTTCATCGGGTTGTTGATGACGGCGATCAAGAGCATGCCGATCACCACCAGGAACACGTCGATCAGGTTGATGGTCGAAAGCACCGGGTCGTCGTCGTCCTCGTCCAGGATGCGCAGGCGCGGTCTGGCAGCGGCGGGTTTGCCGGGCGGGTTCATGCCACCTGCCCGTCCAGCACCACCAGCATTTCCGCCAGCAGCCAGCGCCGGCGCACGCTGTACACCACGAAGGTGATGGACGCGGCCACCAGCGCCACGATGACCGCAGCAAACGCAGGTGCCAGGCTTTGCGCCACACCCTGCGACTGGCCCGACGCCACTGCCACCAGCGCCGGCCCCATGGGAATCATGGTGGCGACCAGACCCAGCATGGGCGCAACGCGGCTGCACAGGCGCAGGCCTTCCAGCTCCTTGAGCACCGCCAGCTCCAGCGCTTCGGCCGAGCGGCCGCTGACGCGGTTCAGCACCAGCACCCGGCCAGGCTGTTTGCGGCGGCGTGTCCATTCCACGGTGAAAGCGCCCAGGCTCATCACGGCATAGGCAAACACGGCAAACACCAGCAGGGTCACCGGCCAGAGGAACAGCTGGGCCAGCTGGAACAGGGCATTTTCAAAAGGCATGGCGTTAACTTTCGCTATCGGCTATCGGCTATCGGCTATCGGCTATCAGATGAACCTGGATCAGGCGAAGATGCGGCAAAAGGGCCGCCGGGCTGGCCCCACACGTCGTCAAACACCATGTCGCCCAGCGCGGCGCGGTGCGCCCACTTTTCGGCCTGCAGCATGGGCTGGTCGTAAAAGGCATGGACCGGGCCGAGGCACAACATGGCGATGGGCCTGCTGCCTTCGGGCATCTTCAGCAGCTCGGCCAGCTTGACCGGGCAAAAAATCGACACCCAGCCCATACCCAGCCCCTCGGCACGGGCGGCCAGCCAGAGGTTTTGAATGGCGCAGGCGGCGGACGCCAGGTCCATCTCGGGCAGGGTGCGGCGGCCAAACACATGCGCTTCGCGCCCCGGCGGCAAGGCCACCACCAGCAGTTCGGCGGCGTCGAGTACGCCCTGCACTTTCAGCGTCATGAATTCATCTTCGCGCTCGCCCAGCGCCTGCGCGGTCAGCACGCGCTCCTGCTCGACCAGCGCATGCATGCTTTCACGCAGCGGCTGGCTGCGCACCCGGATAAAGCGCCACGGCTGCATGAAACCGACACTGGGCGCATGGTGCGCGGCCGACAGCAGGCGCTGCAGCAGGTCGTCGGCGACCGTGCCGCCGCTGAAGTGGCGCATGTCGCGCCGCGCGTGAATGGCGCGGTACACCGCCTGCCGCTCGGACAGGCTGAAGGCATGGTCTTCACCGGGCAGACTCACGGCATCAGTCTTCAATGCCGCGCTGGGCCGGAATGCCGGCGTTGAACGCATGTTTGACCTTGATCATTTCGGTCACGGTGTCGGCCAGCGCGATGATCTCGGGCGGGCAGCGGCGGCCGGTGATGACCACATGCACGTCTTTCGGGCGGTTTTGCAGCGTCAGCAGCACGTCGTCCAGCGGCATCCAGCCGTAGATCAGCGGATAGGTCATCTCGTCGAGCACCACCATGAAGTTCTCGCCGCTCAGGATGTCGGCCTTGGCTTTTTCCCAGCCGTTGCGCGCCAGCTGGGCGGAATGCTCCAGGTCCTGGCTCTTCCAGCTGAAGCCGTCGCCCAGCCCTTCGATCGGAATGCCCAGCTGCTCGAACATGCGGTGTTCGCCAAAGCGCGCGCTGGGCACTTTCATGAACTGGAAAATCTTGACGGTCTTGCCATGCACATGGTGGCGGCCGTGGGCGCGCAGCGCCAGGCCAAAAGCGGCGGTGCTTTTGCCCTTGCCGTCGCCGGTGTTGACGATCAGCAGGCCGCGCCGTTCGCCCTCGGGTTTTTCATAGGGCTTGTCTGACGGTGGGGTTTCTATTTGCATGGGGCTCACTGTGCAGGAGGGTGGAAATCAGGACTGAGTTGTACCGTCTCGCCAATGATAAGCAAGCCGGGCTGGGGACCATACCCTAGCGCACGCGCGACGAGGTCGCGCAAGCCGGTGGCCATCACGGTCTGGGTGGCGCGCGCGCCATCGCGCACGATGGCTGCAGGGGTATCGGGTGCCAGGCCGTGTGCGATCAACTGGTGGGCTATTTGTGGCAGTCGCTGCAGGCCCATGTAAAAAACACGCGTTTGCCCGGATTTTGCCAAGGCTGCCCAGTCGTGCGTCGCGTTGTCGTCGGCCAGGTGACCGGGCAAGAAAACACAGCTGGCGGCCAGGTCGCGGTGGGTCAAGGGAATGCCCGCCGCCGCCGAACACGCGCTGGCCGCAGTCACGCCCGGTACCACCTCAAAGGCAATGCCTTCCGCCTGCAAGGCCTGCACCTCTTCGCCGCCGCGCCCGAACACATACGGGTCCCCGCCCTTGAGCCGAACGACTCGCCGCCCCATGCGTGCATGCTGAACCAGCAGCGCATGAATGCCGGTTTGCGGCACGGAGTGATACCCCAGGGCCTTGCCCACATACACACGCTCTGCCGCCTCGGGGATCAAGGCCAGCACCTCGGGCGTGATCAGGCGGTCATACATCACCACCTCGGCACGCTGCAGCCGGTCACGTGCCCGCAGGGTCATCAAATCAACCGGGCCCGGCCCCGCGCCCACAATGGACACGAACCCCTGGCCCGAGGGCCGCAGGGCCTCAGCTGGCATCGCAGCCATCCGGTCCCTGGTGAAACACCAGATCGGCCACAGGCTGGCCACCAACCAGATGCTGCTCAATGATGCGGTCCATGTTGGCCGGGGTGACGTTGTAGTACCAGACACCATCAGGCTGCACACACATCACCGGCCCGCCCTTGCAGGCGGCAAAGCAGCTCACGCGGCTGCGCTTGACGCGCATCTCGCCGTCGTGCAGGCCGGCGGCCTTGAACTTGTCGCCCAAGCTGTCAAACAGCGCCTGGGAAGCACCATCCTGCGTGCAGCGCGTCCCGGTGCAGATCAGCAGGTGGCGTTTGTAGCTGCCAATTTTCGGCTTGATCACCTCGTTCATGTCTCCGACTCCTCGGTACTGGCCGCTTCTTCCTTGACCGCCACGTCCTCTGCCGGTGTCATCAGCACGGCCTCGATATAGTCCGCAGGCAGTTTGTGGCGCAGCGCCAGCTCAGCAATGCTCTCGCCCTCGGCACGGTCGGCCTTCAGGTTTTCCATCCAGCCCAGCAAGCCTGTGGACAGCGAGCGGCCAGGCCTTTCGCCCTCGCGGGTACTGCCGTCACCATGCAACTCGTACTTGTTGGCATAACCACGCGGTGTCACCATCAGGCCATGACGGATAAAGGTGTTGCTGTTGCCGATCAACACCGTGGTCAGCATGCCGATGTCGCAGTCCGACATTTTGTCAAGTGTGGTGAATTCAATGCGCTCGCGGCGGCGATACGCTGACTTCACCACCGCCACCGGTGTATCTGGCCTGCGGTGCCGAAGGAACAGGCGCTGGGCTTCCACAATTTGCTGGGTGCGGCGACCGCTCTTGGGGTTATATAGCGCCACGACAAAATCGGCAGCGGCCACGGCGTCCAGGCGGCGGGCAATCACCGGCCAGGGCGTGAGCAGGTCAGACAAGGAAATCGAGCAAAAGTCGTGCGTCAGGGGCGCTCCCACCAGCGCCGCGCAGGCATTGATGGCCGACGCGCCCGGCACAACTTCGACCTCCACGTCGGATTCTGGCGTCCAGCCAGCCTGAAACAGCACCTCGTAGGTGGGCCCGGCCATGCCGTACACGCCGGCATCGCCGGAAGAAATCAGCGCCACCTTTTTGCCTTCGCGGGCGCTGGCCAGCGCATGCACGGCGCGGTCCAGCTCTTCGGTCATGCCCTTGCGCACGACTTCCTTGCCTTCGAGCAAATCAGCCACCAGCTTGATATAAGTGACATACCCCACCACCACATCCGACTCGGCAATGGCCGCGCGCGCGCGGTGCGTCATGTGGTCGTGGCTGCCGGGGCCAATGCCCACCAGCATGATTTTTCCTTGCGGGCGGGTCATGGGTTCACCGCCTTGCCGGCGGATGCCAGCGGCCTGGCGCGTTCAAACGTTGCCGCCATCACCGGACGCAGCCAGCGCTGGAACGCCGCGCCGCACACCAGCCCCATCGACACCCAGAAAGACAGCGACAGCCAGGTGGTGGCCCAGATGAACTGCGTGCCGAGTTCGCGCAATTGCGCCTGTGCCTCGCCGCTAAAACCGGCCAGCGGGTCAGCGCTGATGTGCGGCGCACCCACGACAAAAGGCAAGGCCAGCCACGCTGCCGCTGCCGCCCAACGCGATGGACCCCGCAGGCCGGCCAGCGAAACACACGCCAGCGCTGCGCTGCCTGCCGCCAGCACCCACCAGCCCTGGCGCGAGCCCAGGCGGGCTGCGTCCATGCCGGGAATCTCGGCATGCAAGCCGAGCGAGGGCAAGAAATGGAAACTGAGCCAGCCTGCAGCCGCCACCAGCAAACCCAGCGGCAAAGAACGCATTGCCGTGCCGCGCCACAGGCAGACGCCCATGACGGCAAACACCAGCAGCGCCATGCTGAAGGCATACAGGACGTTGGCCACCCAGGTCCAGAAAATGCGTTCGGCGCCATCGGTCGGCGCCCATTCCTCTGCCGTGCCGTGTTCATGCGCTGGCGCTGCACCTTCGGCGTGGGCATGCGCCATGGCCGCTAGCGGTGCTGCCGGCGTCTCGGCCTTCTGCCCCTCATAGACTTCGGCGGCCTGAATAATTGGCACAGCCTGCCACCGCTGCACACCGGACTGGACACTGCCAACCAGCAGGGCGGCCGCCAGCGCGGCCCAGATCAACCGTTGAAAAATCATGGGTGACTCCCGGTTCAGTGGCAAGGCTTGACGGTGACGTGACGCACGTCATGCGCGGCGTTGTGCGCCAGCGGGCTTTCGGCAAACGCCACGCCGTACAGCACGACCAGCCCCAGGGCCGCACCAGCGGCGAGCTGTAGCAGCGCGCTGCGCACAGCGCTGGCGGGCAAGGCGTCAAGGGAAGGTGAGAAAGAGGCGGAAGGGGCGGAAGAGGCGGAAGAGGCGTTCATGGGTTGCTCCATTTCAGAGTTAGAAATCAAAAAAAATCAAAAAGAGGAAAAGCTGCAAAGGGCCAGGGACACCGTGGCATTTCGCCCGTCGGAGCCCCGGTGTTTATGTTTTTCAACCCGTAGCGCCGTGGCGGGAAGCGCTTGCGCCGTTGCCGAACCCGCCAGCAAGGCGGCCGCTTCGCTGACGGACGGGCTGCCGGTGTACTTGCGCACCGTCTCGGACGGGTTGGGCACGGGCACGACGGCCAGTTGCGAGGGGGTATAGAAATTCAGCGTCCAGCCGTGCTGTGCGGCCAGGGCCAGCAAACCAGGCTCGTCCGCCTTGAGGTCGATACTGGCGGCGGCGACCACGTCACCCAGCTGCGCGCCCGCCAGCGCCAGCGCCTCGTCCAGCGCTTGCTGCAACGTCGCCAGCGGTGTGCCGCGGTCGCAGCCCAGGCCCACGGCAATTTGAAACAAGGGGCGATTCATGCCACCTGCGCTTGCGGCGGGCGGTACACCACCAGGCGCTCGTCAAGCTGCTGCCAGCGCTCCGCCGTGACCTCGGCGTGGGTAATCCACAGCACCGCCTTGAAGTGGTTCAGGTCAACGTCTTCAAATTTTTTAAATTGATGAATGGTGGCGGGCAGCGGCGTGGGCCGGGTCCACCAGTTCGGGCTGCCGGCTTCCTGCACCACGGCAACCGGTTCGCCATTGACGACATGGGCCGAAACGCGGGTGATGTTGAGCTTGGGCGCCTCCACCTTCCAGCCGAGTTCGCGGCCCAGAATATCCACCGCAATGGTCTTGCCCACGTCAGAAGCCGTGGTCAGCACGGCAGTAGCGCCGAGCAACCCGGCCACCTGCTCGGCCATGGCGTTGGCGCCGCCCACATGGCCCGACAGCACCGGAATCACGAACTGCCCCGCGTCATCGACCACCAGCACACCGGGGTCTTCGTCCTTGCTTTTCAGGTGCGGGGCAATCAGCCGCACCACCGCACCCAGCGAGACAAAGAAAACGACCTGGTCAAACTCCGTGAACAGCGTGGCGATTTCATCGCGGAACGCACCGTTGTAGGCGCGCACCAGGTTGGGCAAACCGGCCATGAGTGGTGCGAATTTTTCAGCCACGCAGACGCTCGCCTGCGGCAACTGGCGCGCCAGTTGGGCCGTTTGCTGCGCGCCGTGTTTGGTGATGGCGACCAGCACGACGCGCACGGCGGAGTCGTTATGGGGCAAGGGGTTCATGGTCATCCTAAAGTTTCCTCTTCGATTTCAGTGCTTGTTTTCTTGCGGCAGCCGCGCTGCATGTCGCCGCGCGCACGGCCCGGGTTCTTGACCAGCAGCAGCGACAGGTAATTGACCTGGGTGCCCTTGAGTTCAGCCACGTCGTGAACAATTCGCTCCACCGGGGAACCGGCTTTTTCAATGAAGCGGCTGTGCGCCAGCAGGCCCCGGCGGTCCAGCAGGTCAATCAGGTCGTCGAGCAGCGGCTTGACCTTCATCAGCACCAGGGTGTCGAAGTCTTCGAGCATTTTTTCAACCGCTGCAATGCCGTAGGCTGCGGGCACGATGGCGATGGTGTCGTCCTGCTCCGACAGCGGCATCTGCAGCCGGGCGCAGGCCGCGTTGAAGGAAGTGACACCGGGCACGATGTCGATTTTTGCATCGGCATCGAGTTCGCGCAGCACGCGGGCCAGGTAGCAAAAGCTGGCATAGGTAGAGGCATCGCCTTCAACCAGAAAGAGCACGTCACGGCCGGTCGCCAGCAGCGCCTTCACGGTCTCGGCGGCCTTGAGCCAGTGGCGGGCGAGTTTTTCCACATCGTGCGTCATGGGAAACAGCAGCGGCTGGTGCTGTGCGGGCAGCGCCAGCCCGGCGCGCAGTGCAATGTCGAGCGCGTAGCTTTCCTTGCGCAGGCTGCGCACCGGGTAGGTCCACACCGCATCAGGGCGCTCCAGCAAGGCCCAGGCGCGGCGGGTGATGAGGCCGGGATCGCCGGGGCCTAAAGACACGCCGAACAGGCGGCCCGGGGCTGGCGCCGAGGAAGCAAGGTGGCGTTCAGTCATCGCTTTTCCCTTTCACGGCGGCTTGGAGCACGGTGACTTTTTGCGCACACACCAGCCACACCGGGTTTTCGGCCGCCATGCGATTCATGTGCAAGATCGGCTTGCTGCGGGAGGCCTGCAACTGCAACACGTCCCAGGCCACACCCAGCGACTTGAGCGTCTCGACGGCAGTGGCCAGGTTTTCCAGCGTGACGAAGTTCATCACCAGCCAACCCTCGGGCCTCAAGCGCTGCAATATCAGGCCGATCAGCGCGGCCAGTTCGCCGCCCGAGCCGCCAATGAACACGGCGTCCGGGTCGGGCCAGTGCTGCAGGCCGTCGGGTGCCTTGCCATGCACCAGCGTGTGGTTGCTGACGCCCAGCGCCCGGCGGTTGTCGCGCACATTGACGCCGTCGTCGATATTTTTCTCTATCGCGTAGACATGGCCCTGGCTGCACAGCCGCGCTGCCTCCAGCCCCACAGAGCCCGAACCCGCGCCAATGTCCCACACCACGCTGCTGGCGCGCAATTGCATCCTGGCCAGTGATACCGCGCGCACTTCTTGCTTGGTGAGCAGACCTTTTTCGGGGTAGCGCTGCTGGTAGCGGGCATCGGGCAGGCCCAGCAGAACAGGTTCGGGGCGTAAAGACGTGCGCCAGAGCAGCACCACGTTGGGATCAGCAAACGGCATCTGCGCAGCAGCGCTGATGCGCATGCCGCTGACAATCCGCTCCTCGGGCTGGCACAGGCGTTCGGCCACCGCCATCTCGAAATCATCGGCCAGGCCTTCGGTGACCAGCATGCGGGCTATCCGGTCCGGCGTGTTGGTGGGACTGGTCAAGATGGCCAGGCGATCGTTCTGGCGAATATCGCGCAGCAGCGCATACAGGCCGTGGCTTGGCTCTGACCCCTCTACCCAGTCGCCCGCATCCTTGCTGTGCACCGATGAAAACTTCATGTCCTGCCATGGCAGGCCCAGCCGGGCGCAGGCCAGTTGCAGCGTCGAGACATTGGGCATTACCTCAATCGCCTCGATGCAGAGGCGCGACGCCAGATAGGCGGCAATGCCGTGGCACAGCGGGTCGCCCGTGGCCAGCACCACCACGCGCTGGTGTTCGCTTTGGGCGGTACGGATCCACTCGGGAACCTGCGACAGCGCGCCTGTCAGGTCTCGCTGCAGGGCGGCCGGATCCATCTGCCCGGCCAACAGCTGCAGCGCGCGCGTACCGCCAATCACCAGTTGCGCTTGCGCCAGGTGCGTCAGCGCGGTGCGCCCCAGGCTGGCGACGCCGTCGTCCAGCACGCCGATGATCCGGCATTTTTCAATCAGATGGGTTGTTTCTAAATTCAAGGAGCCTCCGCTATCTTGCGACCGTCAAAGTCGCAGACCAGCACTTTCAAATCAAATTTATCGGGGTAGCGCGCTTGCAGGGTCTGGATCACACGCTGGGCCAAGGCCTTGTGAAAAGCTGGTCCCAGGCCGAGCGCGTCCATGCGCTCGCCTGCATAGCGCGCAGTTTCGTTGCCGCGAATTGCCTCGCACACGTCTGGCGCTGCGCCCAGGCTGGCCGCAATGTCGGCGAGCAGGCCGGTATCAACCTCGGCCCGTCCGGCGTGTGTGATGGTTTCGCCCTGCGCTATTTTTGTCAGCTTGCCGACCATGCCGCCAATCACCACCTGCTTCAAACCGGCTTTCACCGCCGCGCTCATGGCGTAGCGCAAAAAGTCACCCATCTGCACAAAAGCCGGTTCGGGCAGGTGCGGCATCTCGGCCATCACGAACTTCTCGGTGCGCCCGCCAGTGGTCAGCACCACCACGCCATGGCCCAGCGTGCCCGCCACCTGTACGCCCTGCACCACGCTGGCGCGGTAGGCCGCTGTCGAGTACGGCTTGACGATGCCCGAGGTGCCCAGAATGGAAATGCCGCCCAGAATACCAAGCCGCGCGTTCAGGGTTTTTTTGGCCATCTCCAGGCCTTGCGGCACGGAAATGCAGACTTCAAACCCTGTTTCTTCCAGCAGTTCCCCTGCTGCAGCCTGCACATTGGCCGTGATGTTGCGGCGCGGCACCGGATTGATAGCCGGGCCTCCCACCGCCAGGCCCAGGCCAGGCATGGTCACCGTGCCCACGCCAAACCCGCCAGTCAGCACCACTTGGCCGGGCAGGTCGCGGCGCAGCGCCACGTCAGCCGTGAGGTGCGCCTTGTCGGTGCAGTCCGGGTCGTCGCCGGCATCCTTGATGACCATGGCATGCGCCGTGTCCCCATTGACCGCGCCCTCCAGCACGTCAAAAGTTACCAGGTCGCCATTGGGCAGCAGGCATTCAATGCGGTCGGGTACCTGCCCGGTCACCAGCCCCAGCGTGGCCGCACGCGCCGCCGCAGCCGAACACGCGCCGGTGGTGAACCCGGTGCGGGTGCCGCGTGGCGCGTTTTTTTCCATCATGCAGACGCTTTCTGCAGCACTTCTTGCGCCTCGGCCAGACCCAGCAGGGCATGAATCGCTGCCACCACCAGCGTCGAGCCGCCCTTGCGGCCGCGAATCACCATCCACGGCACCGCGTTTTCCAACGCCATCAGGTCCTTGGACTCCGCCGCCGAGACGAATCCCACCGGCATGCCCACAACCAGGGCCGGACGCGCGCCCTCGTCATGAATCAGCCGCACCAGCTCGATCAGGGCGGTGGGGGCATTGCCGATTCCCACGATGGCGCCGTTGATCAAGCCCAGGTGGTGCGCCTTGCGCATGGCCTGCACGGCGCGGGTCGTGCCTTCGGCCTTGGCGGCCTCAATCACATCGGCGTCCGAGATGAACTGGTGCGTGGCCATGCCAAAGTGGCCCAGTCGCGGCGCCGACAGCCCAACGCAAATCATCTCCACATCGGCCACCACACGCGTGCCGTGTGACAGCACTGCCGCCACGCCGGCCGCAACCGCCTGCGGGTGAAAGTCGGTCATGCCGTTGAAGTCAAAGTCGGCATTGGCGTGAATCATGCGGCGCACGATGGGCCACTGATCCGCTGTGTAGCCGTGCGATGCCACTTCGCGGTCAATCACTGCAAAAGAGTCGTGCTCAATGGCCCGGCCTGCAGCCGTAAGCTGCTCGGTGACGATGTTGGCATGGCTCATGGGTGGGCCACATCGTGCGGATGGGCATGGTCATGCGCATGCGGGTGTGGATGCGGGTGCGCATGAATTTGTATGGTGGCCTGGGCAGGGGGATGCGCATGTTCATGGGCATGTTCATGTTCGTGCGCGTGATCATGTTCATGGTTGTGCGCAACGGCGTCGTCGTGGTGGTGGCCACCCATACCGTTTGCGACCCCGAACTCGCGGTATTTGCAACCATCGCACGGCATGCGTGACGCGGTGACGCCACTTTTCAAGTCATTCACCCGTTCTTCCAGCAGCTCAAAGATTTCCCGCTCAAAGCCGAAGTAGTTGGTTGAGGTAAACCGGATAGTGGGGTACTGGGTTTTCAGGTTGTCGACCTGCCGGGTGATGCGCTCGACCAGCGTGCCGTTGAACAGGTAGTAAGGCAGCACCACCACTTGCGTCATGCCCAGCAGGCTTTGCCGCTGCACCGCTTTTTCAAGACGCGGCCAGGTGATGCCGGTGAAGGCCAGGTCGACCAGCGGGTGGTCGGTTTCTTCCATCAGCCAGCGCGCCATCTTGGCCATCTCGCCATTGGCCTGGCGGTCCGACGAGCCACGCCCCAGCATCACCACGCCGGTGGTCGTCGGGTCCGGCATGTCCAGCGCCTGCATCGCGCCCTTCAGGCGACGTTTGACAATCGACAGGATGTGATCGCACGCCGTCAGGTGCGGGGCGTACAGGAACTGCACCCCCGGAAACTTCAGCCGCGCGCCGTCAATGGCTTGCGGAATGTCCATCTTGACGTGCCCGGCGGCGTTCAAAATCAGCGGCACCACCATCACGCGCTGCGAGCCGGTAGCGGCGCGACGCAAACCTTCGCTCATGGTGATTTCAGAAAACTCGATGAAGCAAATCTCGATGCGCCAGTTCGGCTGCCGCGCGCGCCACTGCTGCGCAAACGCTTCAATTTCGTCGTTGCCTGATTTTTCGCGCGAGCCGTGGCCCACCAGAAGAATGGTGTCTGCTGTCATGTTGTCTCCGGAAGGTTTTGGGATGTATCGGTTGTCAGGCCGGTGCTGGCGCGCCGGAATTTGTGCGTGAAGCTGGCGTCGTACAGTTTGGATTTGGCCAGTGTTTGCCAATGCCGCGCGCCCAGCGTCGGGCTCGCAATGACCATTGACTGGCTGACGATTTTGGCGTCGCGGCACAGGCCTTGAATGGTGGCCACGGTGCCCCGAATGATTTTTTCCTCACCCGGCCAGCTGGCCTTGTGAACCACCACCACCGGCGCATCGGGCGACCAGCCGGCCGCCGTCAGCGCCGCCGCGACACGCCCCATCAGCGTGATGCTCAGGAAAATGCACAGCGTGCTGTGGTGCGCGGCCAGCGCCTCCAGCGATTCGCCCTCGGGCATGGG
Organism: Polaromonas sp. CG_9.11; assembly: GCF_015752225.1. Lineage (NCBI taxonomy): Bacteria > Pseudomonadati > Pseudomonadota > Betaproteobacteria > Burkholderiales > Comamonadaceae > Polaromonas > Polaromonas sp. CG_9.11. The sequence goes on along the minus strand of NZ_JADOVE010000003.1, from coordinate 81,889 downwards.
CGTACGCCCTTCCACCCGGGTAAAAATCACGGTCTGGGTGACTTCGGGCAGCGTCAGGCTTTCGACTGCCGTTGCGGCAGAAGCCATGGCTGACGACACGCCCGGCACCACGGCAATCGGCACGCCGGCCGCGTCCAGCGGCTGCACCAGCTCGATCAGCGCGCCATACAGGCCAGGGTCGCCGGTCTGCAGGCGCACCACGGTCTGGCAGCGCCCGGCCTGAATGATCAGCCAGGCCGACATCTGCTCCAGCGTCATGTCCTTGCTGTCGGCGATCACGCAGCCCGCCGGTGCCCAGCGCATGGCAGCTTCACTGACCAGGGAGCCGGCAAACAAAATGGCCCCCGCGCGCTCGATCAGCGCCCTGCCCTTCACGGTGATGAGTTCCGGATCACCCGGCCCTGCGCCCACAAACCAGACGGTGCCGCCGCTCATGACCCCGACGCTGAAAAGCGTTGCCTCAACATATCGTCTCCTCCACGCCCATCGCGCGACAGATTAAATGGGTGTGATCAAGCGAAGGGAGGAGGAAAAGAGAAAGAAGGCGAAGCCGCAAGAGCAACGGATGCCGGTGCAAAAATGCCCGAAACCGCTGTGGACTGTCGCCTGCTGACCCTTGCCCATCGCAAGATCACGCGCAAAAAATCAGGCCGGTCTCCGGACTCACGAGTGAACAAGCACAAAGCTTGTTTGCCGGACCCCCTTCCCATGCGTTGGCACAGTGGTGATGGATCTGGCTTTGACTCGTTTACCGTTGCGAGGGCAGCGTCGGAATGGCATGGGTTGTTGAATAACCCGTGCGCACCGACTTCCCGTTTAAGCCTGCAAACCGAAGGTTGCAGGCCACCTGAAATTCATTTTTAGTTTAGCACCCGAAAATTGATTTTTTCTGACAATCAGGTTCGCAAGGTGCGCGGCGGCTTCGTTGAGCATGATGTAAAACTAGATTCGGGGCAAAGCCAGCCATTGACCGGCCAAGCGATGCACGGTGATTCGCTGGTCAAACACCTCTTCAAGCGCACGGTGCGTGGCGGCGTCAGCGCAGGCACCGTGGTGCGTGACGCAGCCTTTGTCCATCACCACCAGCTCGTCGGCCTGCAGCGCGAACGAGATTTCGTGCAGCACGCTGACCACGGTCTTGCCGCTGGCGACCAAGTTGCGCACCATCAGCAGCCAGTCGGCCTGGTGCGGCGGGTCGAGGTTGGCCAGCGGTTCGTCCATCAGCAGCACCTCGGCCTCAACCGCCAGCGCGCGTGCCAGCAGCACACGCTGGCGCTCGCCGCCCGACAACTGCCCAAGCGGCCGGCCACACCAGTCCCAGGCTTGAGTCGCCCGCAAGGCACGCTCGACGGCAGCATGGTCAGCGGCGCTGGGTGGCGCCAGCCAGGCCTGGTGCGGCAGGCGGCCCAGCATGGCCACGTCGTATACCGTCAGGTCGTCGGCTGAGCTTTCGTTCTGGCCCAGCCACGACAACTGTTGCGCCCGGTCGCGCCCGCGCATCGCGGCCATTGGCTGACCCAGCAAGGTGACATTGCCGCTGTGCGGCAGCAGCCCGGCCAGCACCCTGAGCAGGGTTGATTTGCCCGCACCGTTGGGACCGACGATGCTGGTCCACCGGGCCCGGGGCAAAGCCAGCGAAATACCGTGCAATACCTTATCATTTCCAAGCTTTGCGCATATGGATCGGGCGTTGACAGCTATTGAATCCATAGCAAGGTCGAAAGCCGGAGCTGTCACAGCCCATTCCCCCGCCCGGTATTGCGGTGCATCAGCCAGAGCAAATAAGTGCCGCCCAGCACGGCGGTCAGCACGCCCACCGGCAACTCTTGCGGCGCGACCAGCCAGCGCGCCAGGATGTCGGCGGTGCTCAACAGCACCGCGCCCATCAGGCTGGCCAGGCCAATCAGCCGGCCATGCGTCGTCTTGACCACCGAGCGCACCAGATGCGGCGCAGCCAGGCCGACAAAGGCAATCAGCCCGGTTTGCGCCACCGCCGTGCCGGTCGCCAGCGCCAGCACCGCCACCAGCGCGGCGCGCATCTGCGGCAGCGGCAGCCCCAGGCTGTGCGCGGTCGATTCGCCCAGCGCCAGCCCGTCAAGCGCATGGCTCATCATCCAGGCGGCCAGCATCATCACGGCAAACACTGCCGCCATGATGGCGCAGGCGGTCCAGCCGACAAAGCCGGTGCTGCCCAGCATGAAGGACTGCATGGCCTGCATGATCTCGGGCGTGAGCAGCAGGATCAGGGACGTGATGGCGCCCAGCACCACGCCCACAATCACACCCGCCAGCAGCAGCCGCAGCGTGTGCTGCACGCCTTTGGCCAGCAGCAGCGTGAGCAGCACCGCCAGCACAGCGCCGACAAAGGCCGCACCGGTCAGGCCAATGCGCGCCAGCCAGTGCGTGGCCAGCGGCGACACGCCAAACAGCGCCATCGCCAGTGCCACGCCGAGCGAGGCGCCCGACGCGCTGCCCAGCAAATACGGGTCGGCCAGCGGATTGCGAAACAAGCCCTGCGCCACTGCGCCGGCCAGCCCCAGCAAGGCCCCGGCCAGCCAGGCGCCCAGCGTGCGCGGCAGTCGGATTTCCGAGACGATCAGCAGCGCCTGGGCATCGTTTTGCATGTTCAGCACACTGTCAAAACCGGTGCTGCCCACGCTCATGCCCAGCAGCAGCAAGGCGGCCGACGCTACCGCCAGGCCGATGGCCAGCCAGAACGCCTTGCGGTGCTGGCGGGTAAAGCTGGGGCTCATCCGGCCCCAGCCTTGCCCGCGATGCAGTTGGCCATGATGCGTGCCGCTTCGGCCATGCGCGGGCCGGGGCGCACCACCACGTCGGACTCGTCCACACCGTAAACGCAGATGCGCTGCTGTTTGACCGCCTTGATGCTGGACCAGCCCGGATAGGTCGCCATGGCCTGCATGCTGCGGCTGCCGACCATGATCAGGTCCGGGTTGGCGCGCACCACGAATTCCGGGTTGATGCGGGGAAACGGTCCCAGCGACGCAGGAATGATGTTTTTCACGCCCAGCCGCGTCAGGGTCTCGCCAATGAACGACGCTTCGCCGGCGGCATACGGCCCCCGGCTGACTTCAAAATAGACGCGGGTGTTTCTTGCCTGAGGCGGTATGGATTGCGCCGCCGCCGAGACGCTGGCGTCGATGATTCGCCAAAGGCGGTCCGCGCCCTGCGCTGGCGGAATGTCGAGCAGCACGCCTATCTTTTTCAGCACGCGCTGCACGTCGGCATGGCTTTTGGGCTCCAGCGCCACCACCTTGATGCCCAGCGATTCCAGGCGTTGGCTGGCGCGCGACGAGGTAGCCAGAATCACCACGTCGGGCTTGAGCGCGACGATGGCCTCAATGTTCGGATCGAGTCCGCCCCCCACCACTGGCAGGCTTTTGACGCTGGCCGGATGGTTGGAATAGCGGTCGATGCCAACCAGCCGATGGCACTGCTCCATAGCGCACACCGTTTCGGTCAGCGACGGCAGCAGGCTGACGATACGCTGCGGGCTTTGCGCCAGGGTGACGCTGACGCCTCTGTCATCGGTGAGTTGCAGGGCGTGGGCCGGGGCCAGTCCAGCCAGGCAGAGCAGCAGCATGAAAGCTGTTGTCAAAGTTTTAAGCGCGCTGGCCCTCACCCCAACCCTCTCCCTGAGGGAGAGGGAGCAAGATAAATTCTTCATGCCGTGCCTTTAAGAGTGAGCGGCAAGCCGGCCGCCATGAAGGTCACGCGCTGGCAAGCCTGCGCCACGTCCTGGTTCAGCCGCCCCAGCGCATCGACAAACGCCCGCGTTTCGCGCCCAAGCGGAATCACGCCCAGGCCAATCTCGTTGCCGACCAGGACGACCGGGCCAGCGGCGTTTTCAATTGCTCTCAAAACCATAGCTACCTGCACCCGTGCAGTATGCGCTGGGGCCTCATTTTGCTTAGAATTCTCCATCGGCATGAGAAGATTGGTCAGCCACAGCGTCAGGCAGTCCACGACGACGAGGGTTTGCGGCTGACTATGACGGGCCAAGGTTTGGCCCAGCGCCAGCGGCTCTTCCACCGTTTGCATGCCCGGCACCCGCTCGGCGCGGTCGGTCTGGTGGCGCGCAATGCGCTCGCGCATTTCCTCGTCCCAGGGCTGGGCGGTGGCGATCATCACGGCTTGATGCGCCGGCGACTGCGCCAGCCAGCTGCGCGCCAGCAACTCGGCACGGCGCGACTTGCCGCTTTTCTGGCCGCCCAAAATCAGCTCGCTGCGGGCGGCGGACAGCAATTCATCCATGTGCTGCATCCCAACCAAGGATGAATTTGTGCAGCTTTTCCACGCCATCGGTCAGCGCGGCCGGGCCGGGCTGCAGGATTTCGGACGACTTGATCTCGAACAGCTGGTTGTTTTTGATGGCCGGCACGTTCTCCCAGCCAGGCCGGGCGGCGACCAGCTCGGGCCTGAATTTCTTGCCGCACCAGGAGCCAAAAATAATGTCGGGGGCGCGCTGCACGATCTCCAGTCCGTCGGCAATGATGCGCCCCTTGCCCATGGCTTCCTTCGCCAGTTCAGGGAAGCAATCATCGCCGCCGGCAATGCCGACCAGCTCCGACACCCAGGCGATGCAGCTGATGTGCGGGTCGTGCCATTCCTCGAAAAACACCTGGGGGCGGCGCTTGAGCGAACGCGCCGCCTGCTCGATTTCGAGCAGCCGCTGCTGCATCTGCCCGATCAGCCCCAAACCGCGCTCGACCTGCCCGACCATGGCGGCGAGCTGGTACATCATCGAAAAGATCTCGGCCACGCTGCGCTGGTTGAAGATGGTGACCTGAATGCCGTGGCGAATCAGCTGCGCGGCAATGTCGGCCTGCAGGTCTGAAAAACCGATCACGCAGTCGGGCCGCAACTCAACAATCTTGTCGATCTTGGCGCTCAGGTAGGCGCTGACCTTGGGCTTTTCCTCTCTAGCGCGCGGCGGGCGCACGGTGTAGCCCGAGATGCCGACGATGCGGCGCTCTTCACCCAGCATGTACAGCCATTCGGTGGGTTCTTCGGTCAGGCAGACGATGCGCTGCGGACCATAGGCCGAGGTGTCTTGGCTGGCGGCCAGTGCGCGCCAGCCGTTGGCTGCTTCAGTCATGGTCATCCTTTAAAAACAAACGCGCCGCCGCAGCCGGGCTGGACGCGAACCAGGCATGGAAATAACTCGCCTTGACAGAACCTTTTGATCCGGACACGTACAGCGCCTCGCCTTCGCCGCGCAAGGAGCGTCCCGGGGCGGCCTGGGTGCGGCTGGCAGCCGGCAGCGACGTGGCGCAGGTGGAATAGTGGAACGTGTGGCCGCGCAGGGTGCCGCCCGGCATGTCAAGCTGCTGCGGCCCCAGCGCGGCGAGCCGATTTTGCATCGTCACGCTGCCGGGCAGGACGCCCCACACCGGATGGCTGCTGCCGTTCGTGTCGATGATTTCATCAAACAAGGCCATCATGCCGCCGCACTCGGCCCAGACCGGTTTGCCGGCCTGGACATGCGTGACGATGCTGTTTTTCATGGGAGCGTTGGCGGCCAGCGTTTGGGCATGCAGCTCGGGGTAGCCGCCGGGCAGCCAGAGCGCGTCGCAATCCGGCAGTGAATCGTCTGCCAGCGGTGAAAAATAGGCCAGTTCGGCGCCCATGGCCTGCAGGCAGTCGAGGTTGGCGGCGTAAAGAAAACAAAAGGCTGCATCGCGGGCGACGGCAATCGTCCGGCCCTGCAAGGCCGCAGAGGGAAAGTCCCGTGTCACTGAATCGCTGCCCTGAAAATCAACCGCCCAGGCTTGCAGGTCATGGCTATTCATCTGCCCCAGCGGTGTGTCCGCCAGCGCATCGGCCGCCACATCCAGCCGCTGCATGGCATCGTCCAGTTCATGGTCCATGACCAGGCCCAGGTGCCGCTCGGGCAGCGTCAAGGCTTCGTTGCGCATCAAGGCGCCCAGCCATTGGGCCGGGTCGCGCAGGCCGTCCTCCAGCATCACCGCGTGGCCAGGCGAGGCCACCCGGTTGGCCAGCACGCCGGCAAAACGCAAGCCTTCGCGGTAATGCTGCAGGCCCCAGGCCAGCGCGCCAAAGGTGCCGGCCATGGCGCTGGCGTCAATCACCGCCACGACCTTCAAGCCAAAGCGCTGCGCCAGATCGGCCGCGCTCGGCTGGCCGTCAAACAGCCCCATCACGCCTTCAACAATGATGAGGTCAGCGTCTTGCGCCGCATCATGCAGGCGCTGCGCGCAATCCGCCTCGCCCGTCATCCACAAATCGAGCTGATGCACCGGCGCGCCGCTGGCCAGCGCCAGCCAGTACGGGTCCAGAAAGTCGGGACCGCACTTGAAGACGCGCACCCGCCGGCCCTGCCGCGCATGCAGGCGCGCCAAAGCGCAAGCCACCGTGGTCTTGCCCTGGCCGGAGGCCGGGGCGGCGATGAGGATGGCGGGGCAACAGACCATGCTTATTTCGGCGACCACTTCACGCCAGCGTAAAACGAGCGCCCTGCGGTGGCGTAGGTCCGGGCCAGTTCGTACTGTTTGTCGGCCAGGTTGTCCACGCGCGCCAACAGGGTCCAGTCCTTGGAGAGCGGTGTGCTCGCGCTCAGGTTGAGCAAGGTGTAGCCGCTCAGCGTCCTGGTGTTGGCGGCATTGTCAAAGCGCCGGCCCGAGAACTGGGCCTCGGCGCCTAGCAACCAACTTCCCACGCGGGTATCGGCGGTCAATGTACCGTGCCGTTTGGAGCGGCGGGCCAGTTGTTTGCCGGTGTCCTTATCCGTGGGATTCTGGAAGTCAGCCGAAGCGCCCAGTTTCACGCCGCTCAAGGCATAGCTGCCCGATACGGTGATGCCTTTGTATTCGGCTCGCGCCACGCTGTCGTAGCAGCCAAAAGGCGAGAGGCAAGCGCCTGGTTGATCGACAAAAGTGATCAGGTTGCGCACCTTGTTGCGGTAAGCCACAAGCCCCAGGCTATTGGCGCCCTCGCTGAAGCGCAGGCCGGCTTCCAGGTTGCGGCTGGTCTCCGGTTGCAGGCTGCTCACGCCGTATTCACTGAAACGCTGGTACAGCGTGGGCGCGCGAAAGGCGGTTCCGGCTGAAGCGGTCAAGCGAAGTTTGGGCGTGATCGCAAGCCCGTAGGCCGCACTGCCAGTGCTTTTGCCGCCAAAGCCGCTGTCGTCGTCGTGTCGGACATTGAGTTGCACGGTATGGCTTCCCTGGACCAAACCGTAGCCCAGCGCAACGGCGTTTTGCGTGCGGGTGCGGGTGGCGCCAACGTCGCTGTTTTCCAGTTCGTCTTCCCGGCGCTCCAGTGCGGCCGTGACCAGATGCGGACCGAAACGCAGTTCGTTCTGGAACAGGTAACCGCGCAAAGTGGTCGTGGTCAGGTAACTTGAGGGCGTGGTTTCATAACCGTTGTAGGAGTCGGTCAAGCTCAGCCGGGTGCTGTAGGAATCGCTCCACTGAGCACTCCAGTTGAGCCCCACGGCACGCAACTTGGTATGGGCCAGGTCATCTACCGGGACTGCCGGATCATGGCTGAAGTCGTCGTAATGCGCTTTCAGGTCGCTGGCCAGCAGCGTAGCGTCCAGACGATGTGCGCGATTGACCTGATAACCCAGCCGTGCGTTGGCAGAGGTGCTGCGATAGCCGTCTTTATCGGGGTTGCGCAGGCCGTCGCCGGGCGGAGTAGTTGAAAAGTCGCCGGGGATGCGCAAACGCTGCGGCTGCGCGTCATACCCATCGCTGGCTTCATGGGCCAGGCCGAGCGAATAGTCGAACGCTCCGTCGACGCCTACAGACCCGCTGATACCTGCATCAAGCTTGCGTAAACCATGGCTACCGGCGGCCACGCCGACATAAGGGGTGGCTGGCCCTTGGCCCTTGCGGGTAAACAGTTGAATCACGCCGTTGATGGCGTCCGAGCCATAAACTGCCGCCGCAGGGCCGCGCAGCACTTCAATCCGATCAATTTGCGCCAGCGGAATGCTCTCCCACGCCGCGCCGCCGCTGCCGGACTGCGTGTCCAGGCGCACGCCGTCCAGGTACACGGCCGTGTGATGCGAGTTGCCGCCACGCGAGAACACGCTGGTGGTTCCCCCCACGCCGCCATTGCGATTGATCTCGATGCCAGGCAAACGCGCCAGCAAATCGGCGACGCCGGTAGCGCCACTGCGCTCAATCATGGCACGGTCAACGATGGACACATCAGCTACCAGATCGGACAGGGGTTGCGCCGCGCGAGTGGCGGTGACCACCATTTCCCTGAGTTGCGGCGCAGGCCGCATTTGCGAAAAAGACGGAAATACAGCAGCCAAGGCCAGAGGCAGCGCGGCCAGGCGCACGTTGGAAATACAGATTTTCATGGGATCAAACTATCAACAAAATGCTCTCACCGGCTTCCCCGCCAGTGCATGAGCGTTACGAGCGCGCGAGTTCTTTAAAAAAAACGTGCACGTCCACCTTGTTGGCCGGTATCCGGGCTCGCGGAACTGCTTTCATCGCCTTCCCAAGCGCGTGTTCAAAACGCTCAGTGACTCATGATGAAAACTGAATGCGGCACTGACTTGCTCAGGGCGCTGCATTCGTCCGTTTACCGTTGCGGGGGCAGCGCAGGTTAGAGGTCGCAGCGCTTGGCAAACCGGTTGACCCGGCGCGCATGGCGTTGACTTCCCCCTGCTTCCCGTTGAACTGCAGCATGTGAACCATGCGGCGAGCACCAACAGCGGGCATTCTACGCGGCAAAATACGCCTGACCCTACAATCGCAAGTGCCATGCCGAACCAACACCCTATCGATCCCATCGACCAAATTACCGAACGCGTCGAGCAGCTTTTGCTGCGCTACGAAGAATTGCAGCGCACCAACGCCCAGCTGGGCGAACAGGTCACTGCCTTGTCATACGAGCGGGATTCGCTCAGGTCCCGGCTCAGCGCTGCCCGTGCCCGCGTGGATGCACTGATCGAGCGCTTGCCCGAAACCACCGACTCCGTTGTCAACCCCTTTGTGGACCCTGCGCGATGAAACAGCTAGAAGTACAGATCATGGGTCAGAACTACATGCTGGGCTGCCCGGAAAACAGCGAAACCCGCCTGCTGGAGGCGGTTGAGACCGTGGATTCGGCCATGTGCAAGATCCGTGATGCCGGCAAAGTGAAGGCACGCGACCGGATTGCCGTTCTGGCGGCGCTGAATCTGGCCTACCAGTTGCTGGAGCCTGCGCCCGCACCGCCGGAGCCTGTCCTGCAGACGCCGGACCTGCGGGCCGATGCCGCCGATGACGCCAGCGAAGCATCCCGGGCGCAACTGCAGTCTCTGCTTCAAAAGCTGGAAGCTGCGCTGGCCAGCCCAAATTTCATGGCTTGATCTTTTCAAACTTTCGCCCGGCAACCGATTCGCCGTATGGGCCTACAATCGATTTGTCTGCGGTGCGCGCCGGGCTTTACATTTCCTTGAACCAATGCTCCACGAGCACGGGCTTGGTAAATTGTCAGACAGGTGTGATCGTCTCGCGTCAGACGAACCCGAAGCCTGACTGCCCTCGCCCACCTGAACCCCGGTTCAGGATGACGGTCCGGTGGCATTCGCAGACACCTAATTCTTCTAATTCATCTTCTCGCTTCGACCATCGCCGTTCCGGGAGGAATGCGGTGACCGTCCTGATGTCCAACGTTGCCGCTCATGATTCTCGAACCCTTGCTGATCGTTGAACTCGCCGTGCTCGGCGTGGGAACAGGCTTTCTTGCGGGCCTGCTCGGCATCGGGGGCGGCATGCTGATGGTGCCTTTCATCACCATCATCCTGGCCAATCGCGGGGTTTCCGCTGACTTGGCGGTAAAAATGGCCATTGCCACTTCCATGGCTACCATCATTTTCACGTCTCTTTCGAGCGTACGAGCGCACCACAAACGCGGCGCCGTGCGCTGGGACATCGTCAGACGGCTGGCGCCGGGCATCGTGGCAGGCAGCGTCATCGGCAGTCTGGGCGTCTTTGCCCTGCTCAAGGGGTCATACCTGGCAATTTTTTTTGGCGTGTTCGTGAGTTTTTCCGCCACCCAGATGTTCCTTGACAAAAAACCCAAGCCAACGCGCCAGATGCCGGGGACTGGCGGCCAGTTGGCTGCGGGTGGCTTTATTGGCTTCCTGTCGGGCCTGGTGGGCGCAGGCGGCGGGTTCATCAGCGTGCCTTTCATGACCTGGTGTAATGTTGCCATCCACAATGCGGTCGCCACCTCGGCAGCGCTGGGTTTTCCGATTGCCCTTGCCAATGTGCTGGGCTACGCCATCAGCGGGCAAACCGTGCAGAACCTGCCCGAAGGTTCTCTGGGCTATATCTGGCTGCCGGCGCTGGCCGTGGTCGCCACGTGCAGTTTCCTGACCGCACCACTGGGGGCCAGGGCAGCGCACAACATTCCGGTCGGCAAACTCAAGCGGGTGTTCGCCAGCATCCTTTATCTTCTTGCTGCTTACATGCTCTACAAGGGACTGAGCAGCTAGGCCTGCGGATTACGCTTCTCATGCCTTGAGCGGCAACGGCAACGCCATCACAACCATGCCATCCTCATCGGCATACAGCCAGTCGCCCGGACAAATCCAAACACCCTGAACCTGCACCGCAACGTCCCGTTGCCCTTGCTGCCTTTTTTCAGTGGGAAGAGGCATGGCGGCCAAGGCGCGAATGCCGGTGCCGCACCGTGCAAGTTCGCTGACATCGCGCACGCAGCCATCCACCACGACGCCGGCCCAGCCATTTCTGGCCGCAGCAGCGCCCAGGTTTCCGCCAACCAGCGCACGGCGCAGCGAAGCGCCGCCATCGACCACCAGTACCCGGCCTTCGCCGGGCGAGTCCACCGCAGCCTTGACCAGTGAATTGTCTTCAAAACATTTGACCGTTGACACCGGCCCGCTGAACCTGGCGATGCCGCCGAAGTTCCTGAACACTGGCGGCAGGACCCGGAATTGACCTGAAACGTCGTTTTTATGAACATCGCAAAGATCACATGTCGCAAAGGCAGGGGAAGGAGGTCGGGTCATTTCAGGTTCGCTTTCAGCAAGATATTGAAGGGTTTTCCGGTCATCTGCGCCACCGCATTGGGCTCAACCCGGCACTCAGGCATTGATTTTTTGATTTTCAGGGGTAAATCTTCCACATGAGGCCGGAAATAAAGTGTTTTCCCGCTTTCAAACCGGATTTTCTCCAGTAGCATGCGCTAAGCCACGGAGAAGTCGTTCTTCGGGTGGCGATCTGTCAACTGTCTAGAAGGAATCAATCATGGCAACTGCAACAAAAGCGCCAGCAAAAAAAGCGGCTCCAGAAAAAACTGTCGCTGCAAAAAAAGCGGCGCCTGCCAAAACGGCTGCCGCTAAAAAAACCAGCCCTGCCAAGGAGGCTGTAACTGCCAAACCGGCGGCAAAGAAAGTCGCTGCGCCAGCCAAGAAGCGCACCCCGAATCCGGCTTTCATGAAAGCGCTGACCCTGAGCCCCGAGCTGTCCGCCGTGGTGGGCGACAAGCCTTTGCCGCGCACTGAAATTGTCAGCAAGCTGTGGGTCTACATCAAGGCCAACAACCTCCAGGACCAGGCCAACAAGCGCATGATCAACGCAGACAAAAAACTACTGGCTGTTTTCGGCAAGCCGCAAGTGTCCATGTTCGAAATGGCGGGTCTGATCGGCAAGCACGTCAAGTAAAAGGCTACTCACCGATTCCCTCAAAAGCCGCCATTCAGCGGCTTTTTTTGTGCCTGCTTTCCAGATGATCTGCATGCTCACCATGGCTCACGGGTCACCGTCAACGCGACAGCTTCACTCTGGCGGATAGGGTAAACAAGGAGAAATGGCGGGGGAAAATGAGTCAAGCCCCCAAATTAATCGATAAGATAAAAAAGTTATGGGCTTAATTATTGCTACGCTGCAATACCTGAGGCGCTCCGGGGCCAAGGCATTCTTTGACAGCCTGTTGCGCCCGTTATTTTCCAGTCACTGCAACCCGTTGCTGGCCCGTCTTGTCATGACTTACCTTGCCCCTCTTTCGCAACCATGCTGCGCTTTGTCTTTACCCGCCTGAGCCTGATCATTCCCACCTTCCTGGGCATGACGCTGCTGGCTTTTTTCCTGATCCGCATGGTGCCGGGAGACCCGATTGAAACCATGGCCGGCGAGCGCGGCATTGATCCGGCGCGCCATGCGCAACTGCTCAAGGAGTTCGGCCTCGACAAGCCGGTGCTGGTGCAGTACGGCATCTATATCGGCCGGGTGCTCAAGGGCGACCTCGGCAAGTCGCTGATCACGCAGGAACCGGTCCTCAGCGAATTCATGACGCTGTTTCCGGCCACGATCGAACTGGCCGTTTGCGCGATTATTTTCGCGCTGCTGATCGGCATTCCGGCGGGCATTCTTGCGGCCGTCAAGCGAAACTCCATCCTTGACCACGGCGTGATGGGCATATCCCTGACGGGTTATTCGATGCCGATTTTCTGGTGGGGGCTGCTGCTGATCCTGCTGTTTTCCGTCCAGCTGGGCTGGACGCCGGTGTCGGGCCGCATGTCGGTTCAGTACTACATCGAGCCGACCACCGGCTTCCTGCTGATCGACTCGCTGCTGTCGGACGACAAGGGCGCCTTCTGGTCAGCGGTCTCGCACCTGATCCTGCCGACAATCGTGCTGGGGACCAATCCGCTGGCCGTCATCGCGCGCATGACGCGCTCGGCGATGCTTGAAGTGCTCGGCGAGGACTACATCCGTACCGCCCGCGCCAAGGGCCTGTCCAACCTGCGCGTGGTGGCCGTTCATGCCCTGCGCAATGCCTTGATCCCGGTGATCACCGTGATCGGCCTGCAGGTTGGCGTGCTGTTCACGGGCGCCATCCTGACCGAAACCATTTTTTCCTGGCCAGGCGTCGGAAAATGGCTGATTGAAGCCATCAGCCGGCGCGACTATCCGGTACTGCAGGGCGGCATCCTGCTGTTGGGCGCCATCGTCATGGCCGTCAATCTGCTGGTGGACATCACCTACGGCATCATCAATCCGCGCATCAGGCACCAGCGATGAGCACGGCCATCTTAAAAACGAAGCTTTCCAGCGCACCTGCGCCAGCCCATCCGCTGCGCGAATTCTGGAGCTATTTCAGCGCCAACCGTGGTGCCGTGATGGGCCTGGCCATCGTCGTGACGGTGCTGCTGGTGGCCTTGTTTGCGCCTTGGCTGGCACCGCATTCGCCCAATGTCACTGACAGCGCCGTGTTCCTGAAGCCGCCCGCCTGGCAGGCGGGCGGCTCCTGGTCCTACCCCCTGGGCACCGACGCCATCGGCCGCGACATCCTGTCGCGTCTGATGTACGGTGCGCGGCTGTCGCTGGTCATCGGCCTGGCCGTGGTGGCCATATCGGTGGTGGTGGGCACCGTGCTGGGGCTGCTGGCCGGATTTTTCCGGGGCATTTTTGAAATTGCCATCATGCGCCTGATGGACATCATCCTGACCCTGCCCAGCCTGCTGCTGGCCATCGTCATCGTGGCCATCCTGGGCCCTGGCCTGATGAATGCCATGCTGGCCGTGGCCATCGTGGTGCTGCCGCATTACGTGCGCATCACCCGCGCGGCGGTGATTGCCGAAACATCCCGCGACTACGTCACCGCAGCCCGCATGAGCGGCGCTGGCCGGATGCGGCTGATGTTCAGCGAAATCTTGCCGAATTGCACCGCGCCGCTGATCGTGCAGGCGTCGCTCGGCGTGTCCACCGCCATTCTCGACGCGGCGGCGCTTGGGTTCCTGGGCTTGGGCGCGCAGCCGCCTTCACCGGAATGGGGCACCATGCTGGCCGATGCGCGCGAATTCGTGCTGCGCGCCTGGTGGGTCGTGACCTTTCCCGGGCTGGCCATCCTGATCACTGTGCTGGCTTTTAATTTGCTGGGCGACGGACTGCGCGATGCCTTTGACCCTAAGCTCAAACGATGAAAACGAGCGACACACACCCGATCAACCTCTTCGCAAGTAACAGCGCGGAACTGGCTTTGCCAAGCCACAGCTGTTGCCCCCAGCGGGGGGATCCGGCGACACGCAGTGAGCCGAGAAGGGGGAGGATTTAATCATGGCCCTGCTTGAAATAGAAAACCTGTCGGTCGAGTTCCCCTCGCAAAACGGCGTGATGCATGCGGTCGACGGCGTCAGCCTGTCGCTGGAAGAAGGCGAAGTCCTGGGCATCGTCGGCGAATCCGGCTCCGGCAAAAGCGTCACCATGATGGCGCTGATGGGCCTGGTGGCCTTTCCGGGCCGGGTGCGCGCCGACAAGCTGCGCTTTGCCGGCCACGACCTGTTGTCCCTGTCGGACGGCGAGCGCAGCAAGCTCACCGGCAAGGATGTGGCGATGATTTTCCAGGACCCGACGACCAGCCTGAACCCGTGCTTCACCGTGGGCTTTCAAATCACCGAGACCCTTCGGCTGCATCTGGGCCTGGACCGCAAGGCCGCCACGCGCCAGGCGATCGGGTTGCTGGAGCAAGTCGGCATTCCGGCGCCGGAAAGCCGGCTCAAGGCCTATCCGCACCAGCTGTCGGGCGGCATGAACCAGCGCGTGATGATTGCGATGGCGATTGCCTGCAACCCGCGCCTGTTGATTGCCGACGAGCCGACCACCGCGCTCGACGTGACCATCCAGGCGCAAATCCTCGACCTGCTGCGCAGCCTGCAAAAGGAACGTGGCATGGCGCTGGTGCTGATCACCCACAACATGGGCGTGGTGTCCGAGATGGCGCAGCGCGTGGCCGTCATGTATGCCGGCCAGATCATGGAAGAGCAAAGCGCCCACGCCCTGTTCAACACACCCCAGCACCCCTACACCGAGGCGCTGCTGGCCGCCCTGCCCGAGCGCAGCGACGGCAGCGTGCGCCTGGCAACCATTCCCGGCATGGTGCCCGGCCTCTATGACCGGCCGTCCGGCTGCCTGTTTGCACCGCGCTGCGCCTACGCCACCGAGCATTCACGCATGGTGCGCCCGGCATTGCGCGCCTGGCAGGACGGGATGGTGCGCTGCCATTACCCCCTGGGCGACCCCGACCGGGAAATCGCCATGGCCCAGGACAACCCGTTGCCGGAAACCGCACGATGAGCAGCGCCTCCCTCGCAACCACACCTGTGGTGGAAGCCACCAACCTGAAGCGCGTCTATGAAATCCGGCGCGGCTTCATGGTCAAGCCTGACCACCTTCAGGCGGTCAGCGGCGTGTCGTTTACCGTGCATGCCGGCAAGACGCTGGCCGTCGTCGGCGAATCGGGCTGCGGCAAATCAACGCTGGCGCGCATGGTGTCGCTCATCGAAACCCCCAGCAGCGGCGCGCTGAACATCACCGGCGTCGATGCGGTGAACGGGCCCGAAGAACAGCGCCTGAAGCTGCGCAAAGCGGTGCAACTGGTGTTCCAGAACCCGTATGGATCACTCAACCCGCGCAAGAAAATCGGCGCCATTCTGGAAGCACCGCTGGAAATCAATACGCCCCTGACGGCGCGTGAACGCGCTGAAAAGGCCCGCGCCATGCTGGCCCTGGTGGGTCTGCGGCCCGAGCATTACGACCGCTATCCGCACATGTTCTCCGGCGGGCAGCGCCAGCGCATCGCCATTGCCCGCGCGTTGATGCTGAACCCGGCGCTGGTGGTGGCCGACGAACCGGTGTCGGCGCTGGACGTGTCGATCCAGGCGCAGGTGCTCAACCTGCTGGCCGACCTGCAGCAGTCGATGGGGCTGGCCTACCTGTTCATCTCGCATGACCTGGGCGTCGTGCGTCATATTGCCCACGACGTGCTGGTGATGTACCTGGGCCATGTCGTCGAGCAAGGCGAAAAAACCGCGCTGTTTACACAGCCGCTGCATCCTTACACCCAGGCCCTGCTGGCCTCCACGCCCGGCCTGGCCGGCAGCAGTGCCATCCGGCATCGCATCGTTCTGAAGGGCGAGTTGCCGTCGCCGCTCAATCCACCGAAGGGCTGCGTGTTTTCCACCCGCTGCCCGCATGTGACCGAGCGCTGCCGCGCCGAAAGGCCGGCCCTGCGCGAGGTGGCGGGCAGGATGGTCGCCTGCCACTATGCCGAAGATTTTCTGGCAGCCTGAACCTAGAGTCCATGCCTTGCCAGCCCGTGTTCAAAGTCGCTTTTTGTTGTCAAAAGGCCAGCCCGCTGCCCTGCAGCATCAACCCAGAAGGAAGTCGTCAGATGAACCAGAACCCACCATTTGCAAGTCGGCTGCGTCCGGCGCAGCGCGCCTTGCTGTGCGCGCTTGCCCTGCCCGCACTGCTGGCGCTTTCACCGGTATCGGCCAAAACGCTGGTGTTTTGCTCCGAAGGCAGCCCGGAAAATTTCTACCCCGGCGTGAACACGACCGGCACTTCGTTTGATGCCAACGAACCCATCTACAACCGAATCGTCGAGTTTGAGCGTGGCGGCACCAAGGTGGTGCCGGGCCTGGCCGAGAAGTGGGACATTTCAGCCGACGGCAAGGAATACACCTTTCACCTGCGCAAGGGCGTGAAATGGCACAACACCAGCAAAAGCTTCAAGCCGACGCGTGACTTCAACGCCGACGACGTGCTGTTCATGTTCGAGCGCCAGTGGAAAGAAGACAACCCGTTTTTCAGGGTCACCAGCCCCAACCACTCCTATTTCAGCGACATGGGCATGCCCAAGCTGCTGACATCGGTGCAAAAGGTCGATGACTACACCGTCAAGATCACGCTGAACAAGCCCGAAGCCCCTTTCCTGGCCAATCTGGCCATGCCGTACGCGGCCGTCCAGTCGAAGGAATATGCCGACGCCATGCTCAAAGCCGGCACACCGGAAAAAATCGACCAGGACCCGATCGGCACCGGCCCGTTTTCGCTGCTGCAGTACCAGAAGGACGCGGTCATCCGCTACAAGGCCTTTGCCCACCATTGGGCCGGCAAGGCCAAGATCGACGACCTGGTGTACTCGATCACGCCCGATGCTTCGGTGCGCTGGGCCAAGCTTCAAAAAGGCGAATGCCACGTCATGCCCTACCCCAACCCGGCCGATCTGGAGGCGATTCGCAAGGACCCGAATGTGCAGGTGCTGGAGCAGCCGGGCCTGAACGTCGGCTACCTGGCCTACAACACCACCAAAAAGCCGTTCGACGACGTGCGTGTGCGCAAGGCCATCAACATGGCGATCAACAAGAAGGCCATTGTGGACGGCGTTTACCTGGGCACCGGCATCGTCGCCAAGAACCCGATTCCGCCGTCCATGTGGTCCTACAACGACGCCATCAAGGATGACGAGTACAACCCCGACGCTGCCAAGAAACTGCTGGCGGCGGCGGGCTACCCGGACGGATTCGCCACCGACTTGTGGGCCATGCCGGTGCAGCGCCCGTACAACCCGAATGCCAAGCGGATTGCCGAGTTGATGCAGGCCGACCTGGTCAAGGTCGGCGTCAAGGCCGAGATCAAGAGCTTTGAATGGGGCGAATACCGCAAGCGGATGCAGGCGGGCGAACACCAGATGGGCATGCTGGGCTGGACCGGCGACAACGGCGACCCGGACAACTTTTTGTACACGCTGCTCGGCTGCGCTTCGGCGCAGTCGGTCAGCGGCAGCAACATTGCCAAGTTTTGCTACCAGCCTTACGAAGACGTGGTGTTGAAAGCCAAGACCGTGACCAGTACCGCCGAACGCACCAAGCTGTACCAGCAGGCGCAGGTGATTTTCAAGGAGCAGGCGCCCTGGTTCACCATTGCCCATGCAGTGCAGATCAAGCCGGTGCGCAAGAACGTGATTGACTTCAAGAACTCGCCGTTCGGCCGGCACAACTTCTACGGGGTCGACATCAAGGAATAAGCAGCTTGGCCTGCCTGCAAGGGTCCGCCACGCCACCATGCCGGTCAGCAATCAACTGACCGGCATTTTTATTGAACTACAAGCATTTCATGGCGTTTGCGCATGCGGGTATTGCTCTAACAGCTACTGATTTAATAGCACCACTTTTCAACCCCATACCATCGAGCGCATGGAAATCGACCCCCCCTGGAAACTGGTGTTCAAAAACCGCATCGGCTCGCGCGCATCAACCGCACCGGCGGCATACAGCAAGGGCAAATAATGCTCATGGGTCGGGTGGGCCATCTTCGCCAGAGAACCGAGTTTGAGGAAATTCTGCAAGGCATCGAGATTTCCCTGCTGAACTTGGCCACCTATTGTCTGGTCGAACTCCAGTGCCCAGTCATAAGCCTGGTTGCCGCTGGCACCGCGCTGCATCTGGCGCAGGTTGTGCACGATGTTGCCGCTGGCCACGATCAGCACGCCCCGGTCACGCAGAGCCTTGAGCTGTTTGGCCAGGGCGTAATGGTCTTCAGGCGCGCGCCCATAGTCCATGCTGAGCTGGATCACCGGAACGTCGGCGTCGGGAAACATCGGCTTGAGCACCGACCAGGCGCCATGGTCCAGCCCCCATTCACCGGTGTCCAGCCCCAGCGGCGCCGATGCACGCTGCCGGATCAGCAGGCTGATCGCGCTGGCCGCGTCCGGATCGCCGGGTGCGGGGTATTGCTGGTCAAACAACTCCTGCGGAAATCCGCCAAAATCATGAATCGTCTTGGGATGCGCCATGGCGGTCAGCCACCAGCCTTGCGTCAGCCAGTGCGCTGAGATGCACAGGACCAGTTGGGGCCGGGGAAAATCTGTGCCGAATCGGGCGCCCAGGGCGTGCCAACTGCGCTGGTATTCGTTGTCGCCGATGGCATTCATGGGACTGCCATGCCCCATGAACATCACCGGCATCCTGTCGGATTTTTTCAGCGATAGCAAACTGTCAAGGGCATTGGCGTCCAGCGTGTTGAGCATGTTTATCCAGAAGTGATGGCGGAGCAGGAACAGTCTTGACTGATTAGTCGCTACTGAATTTACATTTTTGGTGCCGCTTTCCTTCAAAGGTTAGCGCTTTTTTCCGATAGCGCAATGCAACTCTTCATGCGAAAACAATACCTTTCTCATAGCATATCAATCAATTGGCAGCGTCAATTTGCTCCCTAAAATGGGGCATGTTAACCAAAATAAGTTGTAATTTTTTGTTAATAATCAGTAATGATCATTAGTTGGCAAGTCGTTTCGACTGTTATATTGCACTGCAACATATTTCGTTTATTAAAAACGTTTCACAAAAAAGGTTCCTTCCAATGCTGTATCAACTCTATGAATCTCAGCGCACTTTGATGGAGCCGTTTGTTGACTTTGCGCAAGCGGCGGCAAAGCTCTACAACAGCCCTTTATCCCCTCTTGGTAAAAATCCACTGGCCCAACGTGTCTCGGCAGGCTACAGCCTGATGTACCGGCTCGGCAAGGACTACGAAAAGCCATCGTTCGACATCCACCAGGTCGAGGTTGACAAGCAAGGCGTCAGCCTGGCGATTCATGAACGCGTTGAAGTTGACAAGCCGTTTTGCGAACTGCGCCGGTTCAAGCGGTTTACCGATGATTCCGCCACGCTGACGCAACTCAAGGACCAGCCAGCCGTGCTGGTGGTTGCCCCCTTGTCGGGCCACTACTCGACCCTGCTGCGGGACACGGTCAAGACCATGCTCAAAGACCATAAGGTCTATATCACCGACTGGAAAAACGCCCGCAACGTTCCGCTGTCGGAAGGCGCTTTCCACCTTGACGACTATGTCAACTATGTGCAGGAATTCATCAGGCATCTGCAGGGCAAGTACGGCAATTGCCATGTCATCAGCGTTTGCCAGCCTACCGTGCCGGTGTTCGCAGCGATCTCGTTGATGGCATCCCGCGGGGAAAAAACCCCCCTGTCCATGATCATGATGGGCGGCCCGATCGATGCGCGCCTGTCGCCAACGTCGGTGAACAACCTGGCAACGACCAAGCCGTTTGAATGGTTTGAAAACAATGTGATTTACCGCGTCCCTTCCAGTTTTGCGGGCAAGGGCCGACGGGTCTACCCCGGCTTCCTGCAGCATACCGGCTTCGTGGCCATGAACCCTGACCGCCATGCCACCAGCCACTACGACTTCTTCAAGAACCTGATCAAGGGCGACGACGCCAGCACGGAAGCGCACCGCAAGTTCTACGATGAGTACAACGCCGTCCTCGACATGGACGCCGACTATTACCTCGAAACCATCAAGACGGTGTTCCAGGATTTCAAACTAGTCAACGGTACATGGGATGTGAGGTCCCCGGAAGGTATCCTTGAGCGGGTCAAACCGGGCGACATCAAGACCACGGCCGTGATGACAGTGGAAGGCGAACTGGACGATATTTCCGGCTCCGGCCAAACCCGTGCTGCGCTTGACATGTGCAGCGGAGTGGCAATCGGGCAAAAAATCCACCTGGAAGCCGAGGGCGCAGGCCATTACGGTATTTTCAGCGGTCGGCGCTGGCGCGATGTCGTCTATCCAGCGGTGAAAACCTTTATCCTTCAGCACAACAAGCCGATTGCACAGATCGAAAAATCGGCAGTAGCGGTTAAAAAAGCAGCCAATCCCTTAAAAAATGTCATGCTGGAAACACCTGCATCGCTTGATATGGCAACCATGCCGGTCACCGCCGAAGTTGTGAATCCGGCTGGCAAGCGTCGTGCCAAGACAACCACCGCCGGTCTCAAATCCACGGTTTCCGCCGGAAAAGCGGTGACAAAAGAGCTTTCGGACGCGGTTGAAAAACCTGCCGTGGGCAAGCCAGTTCTGGTTGCCGTGAAAAACACGGCGGGCAAGTCTGAGCCTGTTGCTGAAACAATCCCGACGGCAACGGCGTTGCCCATTGCAACGCCATCTGCAACAACTGTCACGGCACCTGAGGCAGGTGTCGAAGTGGCTTCCAGTACGCCGATTCCTCCCGAAAAATCAGCCGCCTGACAAAGCTTGGCGCGGTCCATCAGGTGACCGCGTCACCAAGAGCGGTTGAAATCCGGTGGGACAATGGTGCCGTGAAGCAGATCTACCTCAACACCCTCTTTGACCGAATCAATTCGGCGCTCCCGCAAACCCAATGCACGCGCTGCGGCTACAACGACTGCGCGGCTTATGCGCACGCCATCGCCTCAAACGAAACGGCCATCAACCAGTGCCCGCCCGGCGGTGTTGAAGGAATCAGACGCCTTTCAGCGGTCACGGGCTTGCCGGTACAGCAACTGAATCCCTTGAACGGACTGGAAAGTCCTCGCGCCGTTGCCGTCATTGATGAAGCATGGTGCATTGGCTGCACCTTGTGCATCAAGGCCTGCCCCGTGGATGCCATCGTCGGCAGCAACAAAATGATGCACACCGTGATCGAACCCGTATGCACTGGATGCGAGTTGTGCCTGCCAGCCTGCCCGGTCGACTGCATCAGCCTGGAAATTGTCACCGACACCCGCACGGGCTGGAATGCCTGGTCAGAGTCGGAAGCGCATTTAGCACAGAGACGCTATGAACTTCATAGCAAAAGAATCAATCAGAACAAGCGCAAAGACGCTGAAATTCTTGAAAAAACAGTCACAACGCCATTGATCGGAACAAGACAGCCGCTAGTGCGAACGCAGCCCGATGCAGATGAGGCCGAACGCAAACGCGAGGCCATCACGGCGGCGCTCGAGCGTTCACGTGCACAGCGTTCCCCAAAGAAATGAGCCTCCGACTGCTCTAAATGCGCTGGCGGATTCACGGCCTGCGATTACATCAGTCAGCAACGAGGTACTGGTAAACCACTCAGCCCGCGAATCTGTCGTCCACTTGCGCTATAAAAAGCAATCAAGTTTCCCGTTTTCCAGTGGCCTGAGGTCTTCGACATACAGTAAACCCCCCGCTGTTGATGCAACATTTCGACAGCAAAATGCCGACGAAAATTCGCAATCAAGCATTTTTTCAGCGCTGAGTTTGTGCAGTAAACGCCTGGACAACTTCTCTTGGCGCCTGTACCAGTTCAATCAACACGCCCTCACCTGCGATGGGGAACTCTTCGTTCGACTTGGGATGCAGGAAGCAGATGTCAAAACCCGCCGCGCCTTGTCGGATGCCGCCCGGCGCAAAGCGAACGCCCTGCGCTGTGAGCCATTGCACCGCTGCTGGCAGGTCGTCAATCCACAGGCCGACATGGTTGAGCGGCGTGGTGTGAACCGCAGGTTTTTTTCCAATATCCACCGGCTCCATCAGGTCTACCTCGACCTTGAACGGGCCGCTGCCTATGGTGCAAATGTCTTCATCCACGTTCTCGCGTTCGCTGACGAAATTCCCTGTCACCTCCAGCCCCAACATATCGACCCATAGCCTGCGCAGCCGGTCCTTGCGGGTGGCGCCAATGGCGATTTGCTGAATCCCCAGTACCTTGAACGGCCGCACCTGTGCCGCCTGCATCACGCAAACTCCACGATTGGCTGGTCCACACTCAAGGACTCGCCTTTGGCCGCCAGCACTTTGCCGACCACGCCGTCAGCTACCGCGAACAGAACGTTTTCCATCTTCATGGCCTCGATCACCGCTACGCGCTCGCCAGCCTGGACTTTCTGGCCGACCTGCACGGCCACTTCGACCAGAAGTCCGGGCATGGGAGACAACACAAATCGGCTCATGTCGGGCGGTGCCTTGAAGGGCATCAGCGCATGCAGTTCGGCAGCGCGCGGCGACAAGACCATGGCATCGAGCCGCGTGCCGTTGTGAATGATGCGGATCGCCAGCGGGTTCTTGCCCACGCCGCGTTCGACCTGGGCGGCAAACGGCTGGCCGTTGACGGTGCCGCGAATGCGCGCGCCGCCCAGATGCCAGCCGCTGCAAATTTCATAGCGCTTACCGCCTGTCTCTACGGCGCTGGAGCCCGAAACAGCTTGATAATCCCGAACCACCGCAGGTCGTGGTGTGTTCAGGCCGCTGTCGCCCAGACCAATCACCACATACGCTTCGCCCACCGTGACGCCATGGCCCGGCAACTGACCGCTGATGCCCGCCGCCCTCGCCCGAATGCGGCGGTTCACATACGCAGCCAGCGCCACCAGAAAGTCGGCATCGTCATGCGGCACGTCTTCGGCGCGGAAACCGTTGGCGTAGTTTTCGGCAATGAAGCCGGTGTTGAAGTCGCCTGCCACAAACTTTGGATGCGCCAGCAAGGCCGCCTGAAACGGAATGTTGCTACTGACGCCGCGAATCACAAAGCTGTTCAGCGCCTCGCGCATCTTCGTAATTGCGTCGTTGCGGTCGGTGCCGTGAACAATGAGCTTGGCAATCATCGAGTCGTAGAACATCGGAATCTCGCCGCCGTCCTGCACGCCGGTATCGACCCGCACGCCGTACAGGTGCTCAATGTCCGACGCAAACATGGTTTCCCTGGGCGGCTGAAAGCGCACCAGCCGGCCGGTCGAAGGCAAAAAGCCGCGAAACGGGTCTTCGGCATTGACACGGCATTCAATCGCCCATCCATTGCGCTTGACGTCAGCCTGCGTGAGCGGCAGCTTTTCACCGTCTGCCACGCGAATCATCAGTTCCACCAAGTCCAGGCCGGTGATGCATTCGGTCACCGGGTGCTCGACCTGCAGGCGGGTGTTCATTTCCAGGAAATAAAAGCGCTGGTCCTTGCCGACGACAAATTCGACTGTTCCGGCTGACTGGTAGTTCACGGCCTTGGCCAGTTGCACCGCCTGCTCGCCCATCGCCCTGCGCGTCTCGTCGCTGATGAAGGGTGACGGCGCTTCTTCGATCACCTTCTGATGACGGCGCTGGATGGAGCATTCGCGCTCATTCAGGTAGATTACATTGCCGTGGCTGTCGCCGATCAGCTGGATTTCGATATGCCGGGGTTCCTCGACAAACTTCTCGATGAACACGCGGTCGTCGCCAAAGCTGTTGCGTGCTTCGTTGCGGCAGCTGGTGAAGCCTTCAAACGCTTCCTTGTCGTTGAAAGCCACCCGCAGGCCCTTGCCGCCGCCACCGGCACTGGCCTTGATCATTACCGGGTAGCCAATGCCCCGGGCAATTTCTACCGCTTTTTCAGCCGTTTCAATCGCGTCGTTGACCCCCGGAATGCAGTTCACCCCAGCCGCGCCGGCCAGCTTCTTGGACTCGATCTTGTCGCCCATGGCGGCAATTGAATAATGCTTGGGGCCGATGAAAACGATGCCTTCTTCTTCCACCCGCTTGGAAAAACCGGCGTTTTCGCTCAAAAAACCGTAGCCCGGATGCACTGCTTGCGCGCCAGTTTGCTTGCAAGCGGCAATGATTTTTTCGGCCTGCAGGTAGCTGTCGCGGCTCGGCGCGGGGCCGATGTTGACGGCTTCATCTGCCAATTCGACATGGCGCGCGTCCTTGTCGGCATCGGAATACACCGCCACGGTCTTGATGCCCATCTTGCGGGCCGTGAGGATGACACGGCAGGCAATTTCGCCCCGGTTGGCGATCAGTATTTTGGTAAACATGGTGTTTTTTTCCTTGGCGCTTACAGCGGAATGTTGCCGTGCTTGCGCCACGGATTTTCGAGCTTCTTGTCCTTGAGCATCACCAGCGAGCGGCAGATGCGTTTGCGGGTTTCGTGCGGCAGGATCACGTCGTCAATAAAACCGCGCGCGCCGGCGACGAAGGGATTGGCGAAACGCGCCTTGTATTCGGCTTCCTTGGCGGCGAGCTTGACCGGGTCGCCCTTGTCTTCGCGGAAGATGATCTCGACCGCACCCTTGGCGCCCATCACGGCAATCTCGGCATTCGGCCAGGCAAAGTTCACGTCGCCACGCAAATGCTTGGAACTCATCACGTCGTATGCGCCGCCGTAGGCCTTGCGGGTGATGACGGTGATTTTCGGCACCGTGCATTCGGCATAGGCATACAGCAGCTTGGCGCCATGCTTGATGATGCCGCCGTATTCCTGTGAGGTGCCGGGCATGAAGCCGGGCACGTCGACGAAGGTGATGACCGGGATGTTGAAGGCATCGCAAAAACGCACGAAGCGCGCGGCCTTGATCGAGCTTTTGATGTCCAGGCAACCGGCCAGCACCAGGGGCTGGTTGGCGACGATGCCGACCGACTGGCCTTCCATGCGGGCAAAGCCGATGATGATGTTCTTGGCGTACTCGGGCTGGATCTCGAAAAAGTCGCCGTCATCGACCGTCTTGGTGATGAGTTCCTTCATGTCGTACGCCTTGTTGGCGCTCACGGGTACCAGCGTGTCCAGGCTCATGTCCATGCGATGGGCCGGATCGGCGCTCGGGCGCATCGGCGCTTTTTCGCGGTTGTTCAGCGGCAGGTAGTTGTACAGGCGGCGCAGCATGATGAGCGCTTCGACGTCGTTCTCGAACGCCAGGTCGGCCACGCCGCTTCGGGTGGTGTGGGTGATGGCGCCGCCCAGTTCTTCGGCCGTCACTTCCTCGTGGGTCACGGTCTTGACCACTTCGGGGCCGGTGACGAACATGTAGGACGAGTCCTTGACCATGAAAATGAAGTCGGTCATGGCGGGCGAATACACCGCGCCGCCGGCGGACGGCCCCATGATCATGCTGATCTGCGGAATCACGCCGCTGGCCATCACGTTGCGCTGGAACACGTCGGCATAACCGCCCAGCGACGCCACACCTTCCTGAATGCGCGCCCCGCCCGAGTCGTTCAGGCCAATCACCGGCGCGCCGACCTTCATCGCCTGGTCCATCACCTTGCAGATTTTCTCGGCATGGGCTTCACTCAAGGCGCCGCCAAACACGGTGAAATCCTGGCTGAAAACGAACACCAGCCGGCCATTGATCATGCCGTAGCCGGTGACCACGCCATCGCCAGGAATCTTGTTGTCCTGCATGCCGAAGTCGCTGCAGCGGTGTTCGACAAACATGTCCCATTCCTCGAACGTGCCTTCGTCGAGCAACACGTCCAGACGCTCGCGCGCCGTCAGCTTGCCTTTGCCGTGCTGTGCATTGATACGCTTTTGGCCACCACCCAAGCGGGCTGCTGCGCGCTTTTTTTCCAGTTGCTCAAGGATTTCCTGCATGGCTCGCTTTCTTTGTGTTCTGGCTTTATGCTATTTATTTAATAGCTGCTTGCGCCCGCTGCATATGCGCAGAGAGCAGATTTCGTGCTGCAGTCGAAGCGGGAAGCTGGCCCTTGCCGACCTGCGCCAGCAAGGACGGCAACAGAGCGCCTACTGCCGGGTCTTGCCGGAAGGCCAGCTTCAGACCGGCATCGATGCGCTCCCACATCCAGCTCAGCGCCTGGTGCTGACGCCGGCTGGCCAGCTTGCCGTTCGTCGTCTGCAACTTTCTGAACTCGGTCACCGCCGCCCAGAACGCATCGACGCCCTGGTTGTGCAAAGCGCTGAGTTGCAGCACTTGCGGATGCCACTGCTTGTCGAAGTCAGCCGCTTGGGACGCGCCCATGGCGTTGTTGACGAGACCGAACAGGCGCATGGCGGACTTTATCTGTGCCTCGGCTCGCATGGCGGCATTGGCGTCGATGTCGGCCTTGTTGATGACGACCAGGTCGGCCAGTTCCATCACGCCTTTCTTGATCGCCTGCAGATCATCACCGGCGTTGGGCAGTTGCATGACCACGAACATGTCGGCCATGTTGGCCACGGCGGTTTCGGACTGGCCGACACCGACGGTTTCAACGATCACCACGTCGTAGCCCGCTGCTTCGCAGACCAGCATGGCTTCGCGGGTTTTCTCCGCCACGCCGCCCAGGGTGCAACTCGAAGGGCTGGGCCGTATGTAGGCTGATTCGTGGACCGAGAGCATGTCCATTCGCGTCTTGTCGCCCAGGATGGAACCGCCCGACACGCTAGAGGACGGGTCGATGGTCAGCACCGCCACGCGGTGGCCCTGCTTGATCAGGTACAGGCCCAGCACTTCAATGAAAGTCGACTTTCCGACACCGGGCACGCCACTGATGCCGAGGCGAAACGCCTGGCCGGTGTGCGGCAGCAGCATGGTCAGCAACTCGTCGCCCTGCGCGCGGTGGTCGGCGCGGGTCGATTCCAGCAGGGTAATGGCCTTGGCAATGGCGCGGCGCTGTTGAACAGCATTGCCGCGCAGCACGCCCTCAAGCAATGGGCTTTCGGTCACTTCAGGGCAGCCCGGATCTGCTCCAGCACATCCTTGGCGCTGGCCGGAATCGGCGTGCCGGGACCGTAGATGCCCTTGACGCCGGCGTCGTACAGCATCTCGTAGTCCTGCCGGGGAATCACGCCCCCGACAAACACGATGATGTCGTCGGCGCCCTGCTTCTTGAGTTCAGCAATGATGGCGGGCACCAGCGTCTTGTGGCCGGCGGCCAGCGTGCTCACGCCGACAGCGTGCACGTCATTTTCAATCGCCTGGCGGGCGCATTCTTCGGGCGTCTGGAACAGCGGCCCCATGTCCACGTCAAAGCCAAGGTCGGCAAACGCCGTGGCGACGACCTTGGCACCCCGGTCGTGGCCGTCCTGGCCGAGCTTGGAAATCATCACGCGCGGGCGGCGGCCTTCGGCTTCGGCAAAGGCGTTGATCTCGCTTTTGAGGGTTTCCCAACCTTCGGCCGAGTCGTAGGCGGCGGCATACACGCCGCTGACCTTTTGCGTGTCGGCGCGGTGGCGGCCATAGACTTTTTCAAGCGCGTCACTGACCTCGCCGACCGTGGCGCGCAGGCGCATCGCCTGGATGCTCAGGTCGAGCAAATTGCCGGAATTATTTTCTGCTGCAAAAGTAATAGCATCCAACGCTTGCTGCACCTGCGCAGAGTCGCGTTTTGATCTAATTTCTTTCAGGCGTTCGATCTGGCCATCGCGCACCGCCACGTTGTCGATGTCGCGAGCGTCGATCGCGTCTTCGGTCTTGAGCCGGTACTTGTTGACACCGACGATCACGTCCTTGCCGCTGTCGATGCGCGCCTGCTTTTCTGCCGCCGCCGCCTCGATCTTGAGCTTGGCCCAGCCGCTGTCCACAGCCTTGACCATGCCGCCCATGGCCTCGACTTCCTCGATGATTTTCCAGGCGGCATCGGCCATGTCCTGCGTCAGCTTTTCCATCATGTAGCTGCCAGCCCAGGGGTCGATCACGCTGGTGATGTGGGTTTCTTCCTGGATGATGAGCTGGGTGTTGCGGGCAATGCGCGACGAAAACTCAGTCGGCAGCGCAATCGCCTCGTCAAACGAATTGGTGTGCAGGCTTTGCGTGCCGCCGAACACGGCGGCCATGGCTTCGATGGTGGTGCGCACGACGTTGTTGTACGGGTCTTGCTCGGTCAGGCTCCAGCCGCTGGTCTGGCAGTGGGTACGCAGCATCAGGCTCTTGGGGTTCTTGGCGTCAAAGCCCTTCATGATGCGACACCACAGCAAACGGGCGGCGCGCATCTTGGCAACTTCAAGGTAGAAATTCATGCCGATGGCCCAGAAAAAGCTCAGGCGTCCGGCAAAGCCGTCAACGTCCAGGCCTTTGCCCAAAGCGGTCTTCACATACTCCTTGCCGTCGGCCAGTGTGAAGGCAAGTTCCAGCGCCTGGTTGGCGCCGGCTTCCTGCATGTGGTAGCCGCTGATCGAAATCGAGTTGAACTTGGGCATGTGCTGCGCCGTGTATTCGATGATGTCGCCAATGATGCGCATGCTGGGCGCGGGCGGGTAGATGTAGGTGTTGCGGACCATGAACTCTTTAAGCACATCGTTCTGGATGGTGCCGCTGAGTTTCTCCTGGCCCACGCCCTGCTCTTCGGCGGCCACCACATAGCCGGCCAGCACCGGCAGCACCGCGCCGTTCATGGTCATGGAGACGCTGACTTTGTCGAGCGGAATCTGGTTGAAGAGAATTTTCATGTCCTCGACCGAATCAATCGCCACGCCGGCCTTGCCGACGTCGCCGGTCACGCGCGGATGGTCGCTGTCATAGCCCCGATGCGTGGCCAGGTCGAAAGCCACTGACACGCCCTGCCCGCCGGCCGCCAGCGCCTTGCGGTAAAAAGCATTGGATTCTTCGGCGGTGGAGAAACCGGCGTACTGGCGGATGGTCCAGGGGCGCACCGCATACATGGTGGCTTGCGGGCCGCGAATGAAAGGCTCGAAACCCGGCAAGGTGTTGGTGTAGGGCAGGTCCCTGATGTCCTCGGCGGTGTACAGCGGCTTGACGCTGATGCCGTCGGGTGTTTCCCAGTTCAAGGCATTGACGTCACCGCCAGGAGCGGATTTGGCGGCTGACTTGGCCCAGGCTTCAAGATGGGCAGGATTGAAAGAATCAGGCGTTGAACTCATGGCAGGTCGTCAGTCTTGGTTAAGCCCAGGAGTACTCCTTGTTTGAACAGGAAACTCCAAAGGCAAGCAAATAAGAGTGGACGAATCTTACATTATTTATAATTATTGATTAAAAATATCATGACGAACTTTGCCTTAGACTACGGAGCCATATGGCTGAAACTTCTCTTTCTCCCCGGGCGCTTTATGAAGAGGTTGCCGAACTTTTGCGTCAGCGCATCTTCAACCGGGAACTTGCGCCGGGCAGCTGGATTGACGAACTCAAGCTCGCCGAGGAATACGGCATCAGCCGCACACCCCTGCGCGAGGCGCTGAAAGTGCTGGCCACCGAAGGTCTGGTTACGATGAAGGTGCGACGCGGCGCTTATGTCACTGAAGTCTCGGACAGCGATCTTGCCGATGTCTACCACCTGCTAGGCCTGCTGGAAAGCGACGCTGCCGAAGTGGTGGCAACCAAGGCCTCCGATGCGCAGATCAGGGAACTTCAAGCCCTGCACAACGAACTTGAAAAAGCAGTCCAGCACCGGGAACGGTTTTTTGAAATCAATGAAGCCTTCCATATGAGGCTGCTGGAAATTGCCAACAACCGCTGGCGCGACCAGATGGTGGCCGACCTTCGCAAGGTGATGAAGCTCAACCGGCACAACTCGCTGCTGAAAAGCGGCCGCATCGAGGAATCGCTGCTTGAGCATCGCGCCATCATGGCAGGGCTGGTGGCGCGTGACGCGGCCAGAACCGCGCAGCACATGCGCGAGCATTTCAAAAGCGGTCTGGACGCCGCAGCCTGAATTTCAGACCGTACTGCCGCTGCAGCGGGACAGCGGCATCACTTCCCAGTGCTTGGTGGTCTTTCCGTGTGCGTCAACACTTTCCAGCCGGACCATGAATCCCCACAGGCGCCCGACATGCTTGAGGACTTCCTTGACCTCGTCATTCAGCGGCCGGCTGTTGTGCTGTGTATGGCGCAGGGTCAGCGAGCGGTCGCCGCTAGCATCCACATTCCACACCTGGATGTTCGGTTCCTGATGGCTTAAATCGTACTGGCGGGCCAGGGCTTCACGCACATGCCGGTAGCCGCTGTCATCATGAATGGCCGACACTTTAAGCGCCAGCTCCTTGGTGTCATCGAGGATGGAGAACAGGCGGAACTCGCGGATCAGGCGTGGCGAGAGGTACTGCCCGACAAAACTCTCGTCCCGAAAATGCCGCATGGCATGGTCAAGGGCCTGCTGCCAGTCGGTGCCGGCCATGTCAGGGAACCACAGGCGGTCCTCGTCGGTCGGGTGCTCGCAGATACGGCGAATGTCGGTGAACATGGCAAAACCCAGCGCATAGGGGTTGATTCCCCTAAAGCCGGGATGCGCCAGCGGTGGCTGAAAAATCACGTTGGTGTGCGAGCGAAGGCTTTCGATCATGAACCCGTCGCTGAGCAGGCCTTCGTCGTACATCGCGTTGAGCAATGTGTAGTGCCAGAAAGTCGCCCAGCCTTCGTTCATGACCTGCGTCTGCCGCTGCGGATAAAAATACTGGGCAACCTTGCGCACGATCCGAATGATTTCGCGCTGCCAGGGCTCCAGCAGGGGGGCGTTTTTCTCGATGAAATACAGCAGGTTTTCCTGGGGATCAGCGGGAAAGCGTGAAGTGGCTTTTTCAACCTGCTTTTCAGCCGCCCTGGGCAAGGTACGCCACAAATCATTCACCTGCTGCTGCAGGTAGGATTCGCGCTCCTTGCGCCGTACCTCCTCCGCGGCCAGCGAGAGTTTTTGCGACCGCTGGTAACGGTCAACCCCGTAGTTCATCAAAGCGTGGCAGCTGTCGAGCAGCTCTTCGACAGCGTCGAGTCCGTGCTTTTCCTCGCACTCGGCGATATAGGCCTTGGCATACACCAGGTAATCGATGATGGAAGACGCATCGGTCCACATCCTGAACAGGTAGTTGCCCTTGAAAAAGGAATTGTGCCCATAGCAGGCATGGGCCATGACCAGGGCCTGCATCGGCAGCGTGTTCTCCTCCATCAGGTAGGCGATGCAGGGGTTGGAATTGATGACGACCTCATAGGCCAGACCCATGTGCCCGCGCCGGTAGCTTTTCTCGCTGGCGATGTATTGCTTGCCAAATGACCAGTGCCGGTAGTTCACAGGCATGCCGACAGACGCATAGGTGTCGATCATCTGGCTGGCGGTGATCACCTCCAGCTGCACAGGATAGATGTCCAGCCCGAAGCGCCTGGCCATGCGCTCGATCTCACCGTGGTAGGTTTCGATCAGCTCAAACGTCCAGTCTGACGGGCTTGGCAGCATGTCGCGCCGCCCTGGATAACGCTGGAATGGCGCACACAGCACGCCTGGGACTTTCGCAGCACCGGCAGAAGGCAGGATTGCGCTCATGCAGCACTTCCTTTCTTGAACAGCTCTCGAAACACAGGGTAAATGCCTGAGGCATCGGTAACCTTTTGCATGGCGAAATGCGGTTGGCTTTTATGCACCAAGGAATATTCTTCCCACAGGGTCTGGCTTTCCTCCGCCACCTGCAAATAGGCAAAGTAACGGGAAACCGGCAACAGCTTTTCCACGAGCAGCGCGCGGCATTTGGACGAATCCTGCAGCCAGTTGTCGCCGTCAGAAGCCTGGGCACCGTAAATATTCCATTCGCTCGGAGAATAGCGTTGCTGAATGATCTGGTGCATCATCATCAAGGCGCTGGAAGCCACAGTGCCCCCGCTCTCGGTCGAATGAAAGAATTCATCCTCAGAAACCTCAGCCGCCTGGGTGTGATGCCGGATGAACACAACTTCCGTCTTCTCGTAATGGCGCATTAAAAAAAGGTAGAGAAGGATGAAAAAGCGCTTGGCCATGTCCTTTCGCGTTTCATTCATCGAACCGGACACATCCATCAGACAGAACATGACGGCGCGGGAAGCCGGCAGTGGGGTGTTGACGCGGTTGCGGTACCGCAGGTCAAACGGGTCCAGAAACGGAATCCGCTGAAGACGCTGATTCAATGTGTCAATTTCATGCTTCAACGCGAGTATTTCGCCTGGGGAAGAACGTGTGTCCAGTAACAGCACGTCCAACGCCAATTCGAGCCGGCGCAACTGGCGCCGCACATCACCGCCCATGGCAATCCGGCGGCTCAGCGCCTTGCGCATCGAGCGCACCACATGCAGGTTGGTCGGCGTGCCTTCGGAAACAAACCCGGCACGGTGGGATTTCCATTCCGGCACATCGGGCAACAACTGGGTACGCAGCAGACGAGGCAAGGCCAGATCGTCAAAAAAGTACTGCATGAACTCTTCGCGGGTGATGCGGAATTCAAAATCGTCCTGGCTACTTCCATCCTGGCCGGCACCCGCACCTGAACCGCTTGCGGCACCGCCCCCCCCCGGTGGGCGCCCGATCTGGTCACCACGTACATACTCCTGATTCCCGGGGTAGACACGCTCCTGGCTTCCTCCTGAACCATGCCCAAACACGGGTTCGGTCACATCGCGCCGTGGCAGGGTGATGTTTTCGCCCTGCTCGATGTCGTGAATGCTCCGGCCGGACACTGCATGGCGCACCGCTTCACGAATCTGCTTTCGATAGCGACGCAGGAAGCGCTCCCGGTTGCCTATGGATTTGTTCTTGCCCGACAAGCGCCTGTCAATGACCTGCTGGAGCATGGATTTCTCCGGTTGGTGGGTTGAAGCATGCAGCGAAGCGCGCCAGGCTTCAGGAACTCTTGCGAACCCGGAGGTACCACTCGCAAAGCAGGCGCACCTGACGGGCGCTGTAACCCTTGTCCATCATCCGGTTAAGGAAGTTCTCATGCTTTTGCTTCTCCTCGACGCTGGCCTTGGCGTTGAATGAAATCACGGGCAGCAGGTCTTCGGTGTTCGAGAACATCTTCTTCTCGATCACGGCGCGCAGCTTTTCATAACTGGTCCAGTTCGGATTCTTGCCGGCGTTGCTGGCGCGGCTTCGCAGCACAAAATTGACAATCTCGTTGCGGAAATCTTTCGGATTGCTGATGCCTGCGGGCTTTTCGATTTTTTCGAGTTCCGCATTGAGCGATGCCCTGTCAAAAATTTCGCCGGTGTCGGAGTCCCTGAACTCCTGATCCTGAATCCAGAAATCCGCATAGGTCACATAGCGGTCAAAAATGTTCTGCCCGTATTCCGAATATGACTCCAGGTAAGCCGTCTGGATTTCCTTGCCGATGAATTCGGCATAACGGACCGCCAAGTATTCCTTGATGAATGCCAGGTAGCGCTGCTCGACTTCAGGCGTAAATTGCTCGCGCTCGATTTGCTGCTCCAGCACATACATGAGATGGACCGGATTGGCGGCGATTTCACTGGAATCAAAATTGAACACCTTGGACAGTATCTTGAAGGCAAAGCGTGTCGATATGCCCGTCATGCCTTCGTCAACGCCGGCATAGTCACGGTATTCCTGATAGCTCTTGGCCTTCGGATCGGTGTCTTTCAGGTTCTCCCCGTCATAAACCAGCAGCTTGCTGAAAATGCTGGAATTTTCGGGGTCCTTCAGTCGCGTCAGGACGGCAAACTGCGCCATCATCTTCAGCGTTCCCGGCGCGCAAATGGCACCAGACAGCGAAGAGTTGCGAATCAGCTTTTCGTAAATCCGGATTTCCTCCGAGGCACGCAGGCAATACGGCACCTTGACGATATAAATTCGGTCCAGAAAGGCTTCATTGTTCTTGTTGTTCCGGAAGGCCTTCCACTCGCTTTCGTTCGAATGGGCCATCACGATGCCATCAAACGGAATTGCGCCAAAACCCTCGGTGCCCTTGAAGTTGGCCTCCTGAGTGGCTGTGAGCAAGGGATGCAGCACCTTGATGGGCGCCTTGAACATTTCGACAAACTCCAGCAGGCCCTGGTTGGCCAGGCACAAGCCGCCGGAGTAGCTGTAGGCATCCGGGTCATCCTGGGCAAAAAGTTCAAGCTTTCGAATGTCGATCTTGCCGACCAGTGTCGAGATGTCCTGGTTGTTTTCGTCGCCGGGTTCCGTCTTGGCGATCGCACACTGCTTCAGGATCGAAGGAAAGCGCTTGACGACACGAAATTTGCGTATATCGCCGCCGTACTCTTCAAGGCGTTTGACCGCCCAGGGAGACATGACGCGCTGCAGATAGCGTGGCGCAATGTCGTACTGGCTTTCGAGCAGTGGAATGTCCTCGGCGTTGTTGAACAGGCCGAGCGGCGACTCGTTAACCGGTGAATTCTTCAACGCGTACAACGGGACCTGCTCCATCAATTGTTTGAGCCGTTCTGCAATCGATGACTTTCCGCCCCCCACTGGACCCAGCAGGTAAAGAATCTGCTTCTTTTCTTCCAGGCCCTGTGCCGCGTGGCGAAAGTACGACACCACCTGTTCGATTGGATCTTCCAGGCCGTAAAAATCGCGGAACGCCGGGTAGATTTTGATGACCTTGTTGCCAAAAATACGCGATAGACGCTGGTCCCTGTGCGTGTCGAACGCCTCTGGTTCACCAATGGCCGCGAGCATTCGCTCGGCCGCACTGGCATAAACCAGCGGGTTGCTTTTGCAAAGATCGAGGTACTCTTCAAGGGATAGCTCTTCTTCCCTTGTCTGCTCGTAACGCGTTAGAAAATTACGGACAACATCCATAAAACCTCCTTTAGCAAGCTGTACTTGATGACGTGGCGACTACAACCCGAGAACTGAACAACCCAACTCTACAATTTTCCGTGTCCGAAATGCGCATCCAAGGTTATTTGATGAACAGATTAATTTTTTCAAACAAGTTTCCGCGTCATCAATTAGCTCAAGCTTGAGCCCGCCAATATCTTCAACGTGTCAGCTGGGACAACCAGAGCGGATTCGTATTGAATAAAAAACAAATTTTTAAGTATGAAAAATGCTTTTAGCGCTTACCATGCAAGCACTATCAGCTATTAATACAATAGCAAAAAAATAATGTATTTTTACAATTTTCGCTTGTCAGTCAAACAGCTCGCATTTTGGCGTCTGATCGTCATGCAGCTTTCAAAACATCATCGTGCGCCAGCGCCATGACATGGTGGGGATCAAGCGTTTTGAGTTTGTGGTCGCTCCACACCTGACGCCATCGGCGAGAACCCGGCAACCCATGCCGCAAACCCAACATGTGACGGGCAATGGCGCTGAACGCAGTACCATGATCGGCTGCTTCACGGACCATGTAATCGCACATCAATGCTTCTACCTGTTCGCGAGTGCAACCCTGACCGCCAGCGCCAAAAAAATCGGCGTCCCAGGATGTCAGCCACCAAGGGTTGTGATAGGCCTCCCGGCCGATCATCACACCGTCAACTTCAAGCAATTGGGCACTAACCTCGGCATGGGTGGTCACACCACCATTGACGCATACCGTAAGATCTGGAAACTCTTTTTTCAGACGATGGACCAGCTCGTAACGCAGCGGTGGTACTTCACGGTTTTCTTTCGGGCTCAAGCCTTTCAACCAGGCATTGCGGGCATGCACGATGAACGTGCGGCAGCCGGCTTCGCTGACGGCGCCCACAAAATCACGAACGAACCCATAGCATTCGTCTTTGTCGATACCGATTCGGTGTTTCACGGTGACGGGTACATGGACCACATCGAGCATGGCCTTGACGCAGTCAGCCACAAGATTCGGATCAGCCATGAGGCAAGCGCCAAACGACCCCCGCTGCACCCGTTCGCTGGGACAGCCGCAATTGATATTGATTTCGCGGTAACCCCACGCTTCGCCGAGTCGGGCACAATGCGCCAGGTCGTTCGGCTCGCTGCCGCCCAGTTGCAGCGCAACCGGATGTTCCTCGGCATCAAAGCGCAAGTGCCTTTCTGCATCACCATGTATCAGAGCGCCGGTAGTCACCATTTCGGTATAGAGCAGCACGTGCCGCGACAGCAGACGGTGAAAATAGCGGCAATGCCGATCAGTCCAATCCATCATGGGCGCAACGCTCATTCGCCAAGGAGATGTGACATGAATCAACGGGTCAGTAGAAACGGGAATTGACATCACTCCATTTTCCCAGAAAGCTGCCAAAGCCGGAGTAAGGAGTTTTGCGAGTTTCACCAACCCAACCCTACAAGGCATGCAAGCCGGGCTTTAAAAGGACTGCAGGTTAATATTATTGCTTTCAAAATTCTGCGAACAACGCCTGACCCATGGTCAACACCCCCGTCCAAAGGATGACCGCCATGCATTTCTTATCCTCCCAGACAAGCCGTGATACGGCATCGGCCTGCCATTTGCCCGCAAGCCTGGCCATGACTGCCTCGCTGATTTTTCTTGCTGCCTGCAGCTCCGTGCAGTTGCCCCCTTGGGTGCCTGAAGTGCCACGCCCGGCTGTACCGGCAAGCGCTGGACCTGCTTTGGTTTCGGTGGAACCAGCAGTCGTTGTGCAAACCTCTCCAGTGCCTCCGCCCCCTGTCATCACCGCTGTGTCTGTCGAAGCACCTCCTCCTTATAGCCCAGCAGTTGCTGCCCGGTTTACAGCACCCACCATGGTGTACAGCACCCCAGGACTTCAAGGGGGCCGGACAAGCTTCACCACGCAGTCTGAAATTCACGCCTGGCTGCGTGATCAGGCAACCGCCCTGTCCCGCTCGGCCGGAGTCAAGGCCAGTCTGCTGCCGATAGGCTCCTCGCAGGAAGGTCAGCCGCTGGAAGCACTGGTACTGACCCGGGGGACGGGTACTGACCCCGCCAGTCTTTTGGCCACGGGCCGCCCTACAGTGCTCCTGATAGGCCAGCAACGTGGCGATGAGCCTGCTGGGAGTGAAGCCCTATTGATCATTACTCGGGAACTGGCGCAAGGCCTGTTGCAGCCGCTTCTCGAACGCATCAATGTCGTGATTGTTCCGCGCGCCAATCTCGATGGTGCGACCCGGGGTGAAGCCTTGGCAGCCGGCGGCCAGGACATTGGGCGCGATCACTTGCTACTCAACACACCGGAAGCACAGGCGCTGGCACGCCTCAGCCGCGACTACCAGCCAACGGTAGTGGTGGATGTCGGGGAATATCGCGTGTCGGATGTTTACCAGCAAAAGTTCGGTGCCGTTCAGAAGTTCGATGCGCTCCTGCAATACTCCAGCACTGCCAATTTGCCAGAGTTTTTGATCAAGGC
The DNA here is from genome assembly GCF_015752225.1 of Polaromonas sp. CG_9.11. Lineage (NCBI taxonomy): Bacteria > Pseudomonadati > Pseudomonadota > Betaproteobacteria > Burkholderiales > Comamonadaceae > Polaromonas > Polaromonas sp. CG_9.11. The sequence goes on along the minus strand of NZ_JADOVE010000003.1, from coordinate 44,613 downwards.
CGATGAGGAATGGTATCGCCGCCCCTTGCTCGCTGCGCTCAAAGGCCAGGGCCTGAGCACCGATTGGTACCACAGCACTTCCGCTGATACGGCCGACCGGACGGTTTTCATGGGCGGAACCGAACCGGTTACGAGCCGCAATGTGGAAGGTTTGAAAAATGCAATCAGCGTGGCGATCTACTCGCGCGGAGCAGGCCTTGGGCGACTGCATCTTCAGCGGCGCGTGCATACTCACGTAACGGCCATCACGAGCATCTTGGGCAGCACTGCCCAGCGAGCCCGGGAGTTGATCCAGTTGCGTCCGTACCTCGACAAGGAGGTCGCTGGCATGGCCTGCAAGGGCCAGGCGGCAGTGGAGGTTGCCACTACTCCTGCGCAGTACGACCTGCAAATGCTTGATCCAATCACAGGCTCCGACATGCGCGTGACGGTGGATTGGGAATCGGCGCTGGCGTTGAGAACCCTCAAGTCGAGGGTCAGGCCATGCGGCTACTGGCTGTCCGGGTCGTCCAAAGCTGCCGTTGAACGCTTGCGCCTGCAAGGCGTGAAGGTTTTCCAAGTGCTTGAACCCGGTGCCATGCTGGGCGATATTTACCGCGAGTCACAGCGCTCGACAAGTGCGCAGCCACGTGGCCAAAGCGCCACGGCCAATGGCCGGCCCGCATTCGGGATCGAGGTTTCCCTGGTGCGGGGGGTGATTGATGCTCAGGTGGGAAGTTATTACGTTCCATTGAGTCAGCCCTTGGCCAATCTGGCCATTGCAGCGCTGGAACCAGATACCCAAAGTAGCTATTTTGCAAACCGTCTCACAATCGATCTTGCAGGCGTTGCACGTGTCATGTCCGAGCCGTCGCTAAAGTCTGAGGAGTTGCCTTGAACGCCATGGTGGTTGCGGACCCACTTAATTCGTTGTGCGTCAGTCCATGCAAGCGGTGCAAGGAAATTTCCTTCTGTCACTTTGTAAACTGACCTACATACAGGATTTGCAAGGTGTGAGGTAATTGCAGGTTAAACAAGGAGAAATGTAGTGCAACCATTTTTGATGACTCCCAAGATGACGACTATCCAAGATGTCTTTTATCCCACTGGATATGCATTTGTCATGTTTCCCGACGCTGAGAATGCAGAAAGGGCAGCCCATAAAATCGAACAATCGGGATTCAGCGAACAGCACGTCATGTTTCTCACCCCTTCAGTGATACTGCGTGAAATCGGCAGGATCGAAGGTGAATCCTCAGTCGAATTGCCTTCAGTCGGGACGGAGGGAGCAACAGTTAACAAGTACATCAACCTCGCCCGTGAAGGACACCATGCCTTGATGGTCAATGTCCCTTCCGACGAGGATGCAGAAAAGCTGATGACAGTGGTACGGGAATTCCCTTTTTCGTATGCCCAGAAATACCACATGCTGGCCATGGAAGATCTTGAATAAGCTCCTGCTCCCGCCCTGCAGCCACTTTCGGTTCAACTAAAAAATTTTCCACATCCCTTGCGAGTCCTTTTTTAAGCCATAAAACACATAGCAAACTTTGCTTACCCGGAAAGCGCATTAACTGATTTTTCTTAAAATTCCCCGGAATTGTGGGCCAGGCTTTCAAACTTGGTGATCCGGTTGATAAAAGCAAGCTTGACTGTTCCTGTCGGGCCGTTTCGCTGCTTGCTGATGATGACTTCCGCTACACCTGGTTCCTTGCAGGCTTCCTTTGTGTAGTACTCGTCGCGGTAGATGAACATAATGATGTCTGCATCCTGTTCAATCGCGCCGGACTCCCTCAGGTCGCTCATCATCGGCCGTTTGTCGGTGCGCGACTCGACTCCACGGCTGAGCTGAGACAGCGCAATCACAGGACATTGGAGTTCCTTGGCCAGCATTTTCAGACCGCGTGAAATTTCACCCACGGCAGTTGCCCGATTCTCGTCGCTCATGCTGGTCGACACGCTCATGAGTTGCAGGTAATCGACCACGATCAATCCCAGTTTTCCGCACTGACGAGCCAGACGCCGAGCGTTGGCACGCAGTTCGCTGACCGTCAGGCCGGCAGTTTCGTCGATATGCAGCGAAATTGTCCTCAGCTTTTCAATGGCTTCCGTCAAGCGTGGCCACTCCTCGTCGGTCAAGGCCCCGGTACGCAGATGGGTCTGGTCAATCCGGCCAATCGAACCGACGATACGGACGGCCAATTGGGATGCACCCATTTCCATGGAGAAAACAGCAACCGGCAGTCCTTCATGCAAGGCGACATGTTCGGCGATATTGATGGCGAGTGCAGTTTTTCCCATTGATGGACGGGCCGCCAGAATGATCAGGTCGCCTGCCTGGAATCCCGACGTCATGCGGTCCAGATCCACAAAGCCGGTTGGCACGCCAGTGACATCGTTCGGATTTTCAGACATCTCGGTGACGCGGTCCAGCAAGTCCACCACCAGCGTATCCATGCTCTGGAACCCCTGCTGCGACCGGCCGCCCTGCTCGCCGATGTTCAGGATTTTCTGCTCGGCCTCATCAAGAATGACCGTAACGGACTTGCCTTGCGGATTAAAGGCGTTGGTCGCAATCTCATCTGAGGCGGCCACCAATTTTCGCAAGATCGAACGTTCCCGGACAATTTCGGCATAACGCCTGATGTTGCTTGCGCTGGGTACATACTGGGCAAGAGCGTTCAGGTAACTCAAGCCGCCTATTTCCTCGTTTTTCCCCAAGCTCTGCAGACGCTCGAAAACAGTGATGATGTCGGCCGGCTTGGAAGCATTGATGAGCCAGCCGATGGCACCATAGATCAGCTGGTGTTCATGGCGGTAGAAGTCCTGATCTGCCAGAAGATCCCCGACACGGTCCCATGCGCTGTTGTCGAGCAAAAGGCCCCCCAAGACACTTGATTCGCCTTCAATAGAATGCGGAGGAATTCTGAGTTGGGCGATCTGGCGGTCAACACTGTAGGCGGAATCGGAAAAAGGTGAAAGTACGGCAGACATGAGATTCCTTGGGAAGGCTGAATGGTACGCCGTAAGCTTTGAAACGCACGGGACAAGCGTGTGGACAAGCTGGGGAAATCAGGCGGAAATGTGTGCAATAACTGTGCATAAGCAGTGTGCAACACTGCGCCACTACGTATCCATGACATGCTTTTGCCAAGTAAAAAGCCGCTCCGAAGAGCGGCTTTTAAGGAAACAGACGACCTGATTTAGGCAGTTTCGCCGTAGACCGTCACCGTGATGTCCACCACGACGTCAGTGTGCAATGCAACATTGACCAAGTGGTCGCCAACCGTCTTGATGGCGCCATTGGGCAGACGAATTTGCGACTTGGAAACCGCAAATCCCTGCTTGGTCACTTCCTGGGCAATGTCGGCGTTGGTGACGGAGCCGAACAGGCGGCCGTCAACACCAGCTTTTTGCGTCAGCTTGACGGTGGTACCGCCGAGCTTTTCACCTTGTGCCTGCATTTCGGCAAGCTTGGCGGCAGCGGCTTTTTCAAGCTCGGCGCGTTTGACTTCGAATTCCTTGATAGCCACTGCGGTAGCGCGGCGGGCGCGGCCGAAAGGAATCAGGAAGTTGCGTGCGTAGCCGTCTTTGACTTTGACGACTTCACCCAGGTTGCCCAGGTTCACGACTTTGTCGAGCAGAATGATTTGCATGGTCGTCTCTCTTTACAGGCTGCGGTGCTGGTCGCTGTAAGGCAGCATCGCGAGGAAGCGAGCGCGCTTGACGGCGGTGTTGATCTGACGCTGGAAAATCGCGCGGGTGCCGGTCAGGCGTGCGGGAATGATTTTTCCGTTTTCAGAAACGAAATCGCGCAGGGTATCGATATCTTTGTAGTCGATTTCTTCAACGCCAGCGGCTGTGAAGCGGCAAAAACGTTTGCGCTTAAACAGCAGGGATTGGGTGTTGCGCTTGGGGCGCTTGTCTTTGTTGAAACGTTTTGGTCCGGCCATGATGGACTCCTTAAATGGGGTTCAGTACTTGCTCTGCCTGAAGGATCGGGTGAAGAGCTTGAATATGAAAAACAACGCCTTTGCTGGTACGCGCATTGATCAGAAAACCAGTGAACCTGAAAGACTTGCCTAACGGAAGCTTGACGGCTTGTTCAGCCAGCGTTCCGAAAGCGACGGCCCTGATCGTCAACTTGACTTGCCTGTTCACCCCTGCCTCAAGCACCTCGGACTCGTGTTCGAGTATGAAGTTGATGGCGGGAATTCCAGCGGGCGTGTAGCGCAGAGGACTTAGCTCTGCAATACCTGCAGTCAGATCAACCTGGTTCACTGCGGCTCCTGTTGCGGGGCAGCGTGGCGTTCAGAGAGTTGAGGCAATTAAGCCGCAAATTCCTGCTGTTGGGTTTTACGGGCTTCTTCCCTCTCGACGTTGCGCATCATGAGGGACGGGCCGGTTTCAGCCTTTTTCTTCACCACGGTCAGGTGGCGCAGCACGGCATCATTGAACTTGAACGCATGTTCGATTTCTTCCATCACGGCCTGGGTGGCTTCGATGTTGATGCAGAGGTAATGGGCTTTGGCCAATTTCTGGATCAGGTACACCAGCTGGCGGCGGCCCCAGTCTTCCACACGGTGCACAGTTCCGCCGCCAGCGGTAATCATGCCCTTGTAGCGCTCCAGCATGGCGGGGACTTGCTCGCTTTGATCCGGGTGGATCAGCAAGACGATCTCGTAATGACGCATAACTCTCCTTTTGGTTGATTGAAGCTGCCTCAGCGTCGAACCTGAATGGTATTGAGTGCAGCAAGGCGAAGCCCATGATTATAGCCCGTCGGGCATTTGCTTCGGTGCTGCCTTGTCTTGACGGTCTGCTGATGCGGCAAATGACCGGTCATGAACTTTCAAATCGGGGTAGCGAATGTAGTCAACGAGTGCCTGAATATCCTGAGGGGGCGGCTTGGTGACCAAGCTGAGCAGAATGATCACGACAAAACCAACCGGTACGCCAAATAGACCGGCCGATATGGGGTCGATTCCCCACCAGAGCTGAACCGGAGAACTGATGCCAAAGGTGGCGCGCAACCAGGGTTGATTGACCACCATGTAGTAGCTCGTGACGCTCAGACCCGCAATCATTCCCATCGTCGCTGCCGTGCCGGTCGCGCGTTTCCAGAAAATACCGATGCTCAGGGCTGGAAAAAAGGAAGCTGCGGCAAACGAAAAAGCCGCCGATACCAAAAACAGGATATCGGCAGGCTTCTGGGCCGCCACATAGGCAGCGAGCAGAGCCATCACCAGCAGCAATATTTTGGACAACGTGACGCGGCTGACGGTCGAGGCATTCGGGTCGATCATCTTGTAGTAGAGGTCATGCCCCAACGCATTGGCAATGACCAACAGCAGTCCATCCGCTGTCGACAGCGCAGCGGCCAGTCCACCGGCTGCAACCAGTGCTGAAATAACATAAGGCAACCCGGCCAGTTCAGGCGTGAGCAGCACCACAATGTCGCCGCCTATCGTCATCTCGTTGAGTTGCAGTAGATTGTCACGGTTCACATCGACCACAGATAGCAGCGCCGGATCAACCTTGTTCCACTCTTGAACCCATGCAGGCAACTGGTCAAACGGCGTTCCAACCAGCACGGTAAAAATTTCGTACTTCACCAGTACGGCCAGTGCAGGTGCGGTGCAGTACAGAAGAAAAACGAAGAACAGGGACCAGGTCACCGATTGGCGCGCCTCTCCAACACTGGGTACGGTGTAATAGCGCATCAGGATGTGCGGCAAGGCCGATGTCCCGACCATCAGGCAAAAAACCAAGGCCAGGAAGTTGCGTCTTGACAGGTTGTAAAGGGCTTTTTCCTGCGGCGTGCCCTCGGGATTCCCCAGGAACTGCGCTGCATGGGCAGGCATACCGTTCAAAGGCTGGCTTTTAATTTCATCCGCTGCTTTGGAAGCAGACCATTCTTGAAGCGCCGTTCCCTCGTCCTTCGGCAGAGCCGCCAATGCCTTACCCGCCGTAGAAATATCAGCCACCGATGCGTTGCCGGCCTTGAGCGCAGCCAACCTTTGGGTGGCCACCAGTCTGTCGGCAGCCATGGCTCGCGCTGGATCCTTAATCTTTTCAGCCAGCGCTTCTGCGCGCTGGCTGAAAATGGCGCGAACCTCCAGTTCCTTGGAATCAGTGGCCAGTTCCTTTTCCTTGGCCGTCACTTTTTCGAGTTGATAGCCATAAATTGCCTGGGGAACCGGAATACCCGTCTGCTTGACCGACAGCCAGACCACCGGAATCAGGTAGGCAATCAGCAAAATGATGTATTGCGCCACCTGCGTCCATGTCACCGCGCGCATTCCCCCCAAAAATGAACAGACCAGAATGCCGCCTACCCCAAGAAAGATGCCCAATTCAAACGCAATGCCGGTGAGATAGGCGGTGATCAGCCCCACGCCGTAAATCTGTGCAACCAAGTAAGTGAACGAGCAGAGCATGGCTGCGGCCAGACCTATGAACCTTGGCAGATGGCCACCATAACGCTCTCCGAGAAAATCCGGAATCGTGAACTGCCCAAACTTGCGCAGGTAGGGGGCCAGCACCAGCGCCACCAGGCAATAGCCGCCCGTCCATCCCATGATGAATGCCAGCCCGCTATAGCCTGTCAGGTAAAGGGTTCCTGCCAGCCCCAGGAAGGAAGCCGCTGACATCCAGTCGGCGCCTATTGCCATGCCGTTGTACATGGCCGGGACACGTCGGCCGGCCACGTAGTATTCGGTGGCATCGGTGGTTCGGGTCAGCATGCCAATGCCGGCATACAGAGCAATGGTTGACAACAGGAAAATCAGGCCGATCCAGGAGCGCGGCATGCCCAGGCGTTCAAGCCCCCCCAGCAGTAATAGGTAAATGACCACGCCGAGCGTGAACCATAGATAGATGCGATCCAGTTGGGATTTAAAGCCCTTTTTAAAAAACGAAAATCTTTCACGGTGACCCGAGAAGCCCGTCACGTTCAGTCGCCCTTGCTCTCAAGGCCGAGTTGGGCATCAAGCTTGTTCATGTACCAGGCATAAAAACCAACCACCAGGCAATAGATCAGCAAGGAACCTTGCGCCCCCATCCAGAAACTGAATGGCCAGCCAAAAAAGGTAAAGTTCAGAAAACGCGCAAAGTAAACGACACCAAAGGTGGTGATGAACCAGACGAGCAACAGCACGGATGTCACCAGAAGAGTTTTTCGCCAGTAGCGACGGTGCAATTCAGCAGGCATGGTCATTCGTCAGTCCATTTGGCTAACGATTTGACCAAGGAACATACTGATCAATATCTTGTTCGAGTTGCGCTCCCACCTTCGGTTCAAACTGTCGAAGATGTTCAAGGAGCCGAAGGGCATCTTCAGGCGACCCCAGAGCGAGTTCAACGTGTGCCAGCCGATACCAACCATGGGGGGCCATGGGCTGTAGAGTCGTTGCCTGTTTCAGCGCACTCCTGGCTTCATGCAGCTTGCCCTGCCCGATCAACACCAGTCCAAGGCCGTACCAGGCCTGGTCCATGCCAGGACAATGTCCGACGGCATTCTCAAAAGCTGGACAGGCCTCGTCATGACGCCCTTTCTGCTGGAGAATATAAGCCAGATTAAACCAAGCAGCACCCAGTTGCGTCTTCGAGCCCGCGATGCTTGTGAGTTGTTGCAGGTTCTTGATTGATTCATCCAGCCGGTTGAGTTGCACCAGTACATGGGCGCGACTGGCCAGCGCATAGCGGTCTGCCGGTAAAAATTCCAGCATCCGGTCGAATCGGGACAGTGCCTTCGTGTGTTTGCTCAGTGCCAGCAGTGCCAGTGCCTGCGTTTTCAAAAAAAGATAGACAAGATACTGACTGAATACACGCCTCAATTGCATAAATTCACACCGATCTGCAGGCAGATGCCAACCTTGGCAATGCTTGCCGCGCCCCAGGCGAGCAGCAAAAGAAAAAAAGCAACCAGCGGCAGATGGCGATCCAGCACCAGCCTTGGCGAAAGCCAGCGAGCCACTTCAATCCAAGGGCGCCCCACCAACCGGAGAAAGGCGTAAAAAGGATTGCCTCTGCGTCCGGCGCCAGACAGAAAACCCAGCAGCCATTGGCCGCACAACGCAAGAAGCGCAATTTCCGCAATCAGTTTGAAGGCAGTGACAACAGTCAACATGGTGGCCGCAGAAGTAAGAATAGGTCATCGCGATTGTCCACTGGCAAAGTGCCCTCGACTGATACTGCCTGCCCGGGCCACCCAAGGTTTTTCCCTTGTGTGGCGGGTGGAAAAGATCAATCAGCCAGACGTTTCCAGGTCTCGATCACGGTGTCAGGATTCAACGAGATCGAACCAATCCCCTGCTCCTTGAGCCATTGGGCAAAGTCCGCATGGTCACTGGGGCCCTGACCGCAAATTCCGACATATTTCCCTTGACGTTTGCACGCTGAAATAGCAAGGCTGAGCAGCGCCTTGACGGCGGGGTCTCGCTCGTCAAAGTCCTTGGCCAGAATTTCCAGGCCCGAATCGCGGTCCAGACCCAGCGTCAGCTGGGTCAGGTCGTTCGATCCAATGGAAAAACCGTCAAAAAACTCCAGGAACTGATCGGCCAATACTGCATTGCTCGGGACCTCGCACATCATGATGATGCGCAGGCCTTTTTCGCCACGTTTGAGGCCATGCTCGGCCAGCAGCTCCGTGACGGCCCTGGCCTGTCCCAGCGTACGAACAAATGGCACCATGACCTCGACATTTGTCAGCCCCATGTCATTGCGGACTCGCCGGAGGGCTTCGCATTCCATGGCAAAGGCTTCACGAAAATCGGTGCTGATGTAGCGTGCCGCGCCGCGAAAACCCAGCATTGGATTTTCTTCTTCGGGCTCATAGCGCGAGCCACCGATCAGCTTGCGGTATTCATTGGACTTGAAGTCTGACAGCCGAACAATGACCGGCTTGGGCCAGAACGCCGCGCCGATGGTGGCGATGCCTTCAGCCACCTTGTCAACATAAAACGCACGCGGCGACGCATGGCCGCGCGCTACGCTTTCCACCGCTTTTTTCAGGTCTGGATCAACATTCGGATAGTCCAGAATTGCCTTCGGATGCACGCCAATGTTGTTGTTGATCACGAACTCAAGCCGCGCCAGGCCCACACCCTGATTCGGAATCTGACAGAAGTCAAAGGCCAGTTGCGGGTTGCCCACATTCATCATGATCTTGATGCCGATCGGTGGCATGTCGCCTCGCTGCACCTCCGTGATTTCGGTTTCCAGCAAGCCGTCGTAGATGGTACCGGTGTCGCCTTCTGCGCAGCTCACCGTCACCAGCATGCCGTCCTTGAGCTGCTCGGTGGCGTCACCGCAGCCCACGACGGCCGGGATGCCGAGTTCGCGCGCGATGATCGCCGCGTGACAGGTGCGCCCGCCCCGGTTGGTCACAATGGCACTGGCACGCTTCATCACCGGCTCCCAGTTCGGGTCGGTCATGTCAGTCACCAGCACGTCGCCCGGACGAACCTGGTCCATGTCCTTGATGTCATGCACGATACGAACCGGGCCTGTGCCTATTTTCTGGCCGATCGCTCGGCCCTCAGCCAACACGGTGCCGGTTCCCTTGAGCTTGTAGCGCTGCTCAGCCTTGCCCTTGGCCTGGCTTTTCACTGTTTCCGGACGGGCCTGCAAGATATACAACTCGCCGTCCGTGCCATCCTTGCCCCATTCAATGTCCATCGGCCGGCCGTAATGATTTTCAATGATCACCGCATAGCGCGCCAGCTGCTCTACATCAAAATCGGTCAACGAAAAGCGGTTGCGCAGTTCGATCGGCACATCGGTGGTCTTGACCAGCTTGCCACCGGTTTTTTTCTCTTCCGCCGTGGTGAATTCCATTTGCAGCAGCTTGGAGCCCAGGTTGCGGCGTATGACAGCGCGGTTTCCCGCATTGAGCATGGGCTTGTGGACATAAAACTCGTCCGGATTCACAGCACCCTGCACCACCGTTTCGCCCAAACCGTAGCTGGAGGTGATGAACACCACGTCCTCGAACCCGCTTTCGGTGTCGATGGTGAACATGACCCCGGCAGCGCCCAGGTCACTGCGTACCATGCGCTGCACGCCGGCCGAAAGGGCTACATCCGCATGGGCAAAACCCTGGTGGACACGGTAACTGATGGCGCGGTCGTTGTAGAGGGAAGCAAACACCTCTTTCATCTTGTGCAGCACATCCTCGATACCGACCACGTTCAGAAAGGTTTCCTGCTGGCCGGCAAACGACGCATCCGGCAGGTCTTCTGCCGTAGCCGACGAACGCACGGCAAAACTGGCCTGCGGGTTGCCTGCGCTCAGGCTGGCAAAGCTGCTCCGCACGGCTTGTTCGAATTCTGGGGGAAAGGGTTGCACCTCGACCATTTGACGAATCTGTGCACCGGCTTTGGCCAGCGCCCGCACATCTTCGGTATCAAGGGCGTCGAGCGTGGCATTGATTTTTTCATCAAGTCCGGCATGGGCCAGAAACTCGCGAAAGGCATGCGCCGTGGTGGCAAAGCCGGTCGGCACCTGCACGCCCTGCGGCCCGGTGGGCAGTTGCGAGATCATTTCGCCCAGGCTGGCGTTCTTGCCGCCGACCGAATCGACATCGGTCATCCTCAGGTTTTCAAACGGCACAACCAAGGCGTTTGCGTCAAACAGGTTGGACATAAAAATACTCCGGAAGGTTAAAAATCGGCGATACCGGTCCGGTGCAGCGTTCAACCTGGTTGTTCTTTTTAAGGGCTAATTCGACGCACAGAACCATAAACTGGATAATTGACCCGATTGTAGGGGGCTGCCGCCCGGCCTACGTTCCTTCGCTTTTCATCCGACTGAATCGAGCACCATGTCCAATCGCACCGTGTTTTTCATCTCCGACGGCACAGGCATCACGGCTGAAACCTTTGGCAACGCCATACTGGCGCAGTTCGAGATCAATCCTCGCCATGTCCGACTGCCTTTCATCGACACCGTCGACAAGGCCCATCAGGCGATTCGGCATATCAATCACACCGGCGACCTGGAAGGCAAGCGGCCTATCGTCTTCACCACGCTAGTGAACATGGACATCCTGGCCGTCATCAAGGCGCAATGCAACGGCATGCTGCTGGACATGTTTGGCATGTTTGTCGCCCCACTGGAAAGCGAGCTGGGCATCAAGTCAAACCATCGGGTTGGCCGCTTTTCGGATGCCTCCAAGAGCAAGGCCTATGACGACCGGATCGAGGCGATCAATTTCTCGCTAGCGCACGACGACGGCCAGAGCCATCGGGACCTGGCAGGTTCGGACGTGATCCTGGTCGGCGTCAGCCGCAGCGGAAAAACCCCGACGACCTTATACCTAGCCATGCAGTACGGATTGAAAGCGTCGAACTACCCCTTGATCCCCGAAGACTTTGAGCGCCGGCAGTTGCCGCCAGCGCTGGTGCCCCATCGCAAAAAGATCTTTGGTCTGACGATTGCCCCGGAGCGCCTGAGCCAGATACGCAATGAGCGCCGGCCCAATTCAACATACTCCAACCTGGCCAACTGTCGCCATGAAATTCATGAGGCCGAGGCAATGATGAGGCGCGAAGGCATTCGCTGGCTGTCAACGACGTCCAAATCCATCGAAGAAATTGCGACAACTATCCTTCAGGAAATAAAGCCGGAACGGTTGGAGTACTGAGCTGCGAATGACCTGTGCATGAAGATGAACACAGCGTGCTACTATCATTTCAATAGCTGCAAGTGCACAGCAGTTATGCGCAAGAGACTTATTTTGTTATCAGAAGCATATTTTGATATGGTTTCTGACTTGAGATATCTAATTTGCAGGCAGCCATGTGAACGCAAAATAGCCAGCGGCAATTCAACCGATAGAAAATAGCTATTTTATTATTTTCTGCATGAGATATAAACTATCGTCTTATACATATTTTCAATTCTTTAAAGGAAACAACCATGTCCCTGATCAATGCTGAAGTCGTTCCATTCAAAGCCACTGCTTACCAAAATGGCAAATTCGTACCCGTGAGCAACGAGAATCTCAAAGGCAAATGGTCTGTGTTTGTGTTCTTCCCAGCGGCATTCACTTTTGTGTGCCCCACCGAATTGGGTGATCTGGCTGACAACTATGCCGAATTCCAGAAAATGGGCGTGAACATCTACGGCGTGTCAACTGACACCCACTTCACGCACAAAGCATGGCACGACAGTTCCCCGGAAATGAGCAAGGTCCAGTACGCATTAGTAGGCGATCCGGCACAGGTGCTGGCCAGAGGCTTTGACGTTTTGATCGAAGAAGGAGATGACGCCGGGTTGTGCCTACGCGGTACATTCATCGTGAATCCGGAAGGCCGGATCCAGACCATTGAAGTGCATCCAGACGGCATTGGCCGCGATGCCAAGGAACTGCTGCGTCGCCTTAAGGCTGCCCAATACATCGCCGCGCACCCCGGTGAAGTTTGCCCTGCCAAGTGGAACGAAGGTGCCGAAACCCTGAAGCCTTCGTTCGACCTGGTCGGCAAGATCTAAGCGGACCTGCCAGCGCCACAGCCCGGGCGCGATTGCACCCGGGCTTTTTTATTCCTCATCGTATTTGTGAAAGTGAGCCTGCCATGCTTGACGCCAGCACTAAAGCCCAATTGAAAAGCTACCTTGAACGTGCCACGCAGACGATCGAAATTGTCGCCTCGCTCGACGATAGTAAAGCGTCGGGCGATCTGCAGTCGCTGCTGAAAGATATCGCCGACGTTTCCCCACTGGTCAAGGTCAGCGAAAGCTCGGACGACAACCACCGCAAACCCTCGTTTTCCATCAATCGCCCCGGCGAAAACCACGGGCCGCGTTTTGCCGGTCTGCCGATGGGCCATGAGTTCACTTCGCTGATCTTGGCGCTGCTTCAAATTGGTGGCTACCCGCCCAAGGTTGACGAAGCAATTCTGGAGCAGATTCGCGCCCTTGATGGAGAATTCAAGTTCGAAATTTATGTCTCACTGACCTGCCACAGCTGTCCCGATGTGGTGCAGGCACTCAACCTGATGGCCATCCAGAACCCGCGCTTCACGAACACCATGATCGACGGCGCCCTGTTCCAGGACGAAGTGAAGGAACGCCAGATCATGGCAGTACCGACCGTGTTCCTCAATGGCACCGAGTTCAGCCAGGGCCGCATGAGCTTGGAAGAAATTCTGGCCAAGATTGACACCAGCGGCATAGAGCGGGAAGCGAAGAAAATCGCTGCCAAGGCGCCATTCGACGTCTTGGTCGTTGGCGGCGGTCCAGCCGGCGCAGCCGCTGCGGTCTATGCTGCCCGCAAAGGAATCCGAACCGGTGTCGCTTCAGAACGTTTCGGTGGCCAGGTGCTTGACACACTGGGAATCGAAAATTTCATTTCGATCAAGCAAACCGAAGGCCCGCAGTTTGCAGTCGCGCTTGAGCAGCATGTCCGTGATTATGATGTCGACATCATGAACCTGCAGCGCGCCAAGGCACTGGTTCCCAATGCAGGCCTGGGCAAGGACATGATCGAGATTCAGCTTGAAAGCGGTGCATCCCTTCAGGCAAGATCAGTCATCATTTCTACCGGCGCACGCTGGCGAAACATTAACGTGCCAGGCGAGCATGAATACAAGAACAAAGGCGTCGCCTATTGCCCGCACTGCGACGGCCCCCTGTTCAAGGGAAAGCGCGTGGCTGTCATTGGCGGCGGCAATTCTGGCGTCGAGGCAGCCATTGACCTGGCAGGAATTGTCGGGCATGTTACCTTGATCGAATTCGACAGTGTGCTCCGCGCCGATGCCGTGTTGCAGCGAAAATTGCAGAGCCTGAAGAACGTCTCCGTGTTCACGCATGCCCAGACAACTGAAATCACCGGCGACAGCCAGAGAGTCAATGGCTTGGTTTACAAGAATCGCTCAACTGACGAATTGCACAAGATTGAACTCGAAGGCGTGTTTATCCAGATCGGGCTCATTCCCAACACCGACTGGCTCAAGGGAACGGTTGAGTTGTCAAAGCACGGTGAGATCGTAGTCGATGCAAGGGGTCAGACATCGTTGCCAGGAGTTTTTGCAGCAGGTGATGCCACAACTGTACCGTTCAAGCAGATCATCATTGCAGCCGGTGATGGTGCCAAGGCAGCATTGAGCGCCTTTGACCACCTTATCCGGACATCGGTGCCTGTGGTTGAAATGGAGCCAGCTCTGGCGGATTGAAATGGACCGCGTCAACAATCGGCCTGGAACACTGAAGGATCAATAGGAGCGGCTGATTGCGGTCAAAGCAAAAAATCGGTCACGATCGACCGGAGTTAGCGGTCACAAAAAACCAGAATCGCCGGTCACGATACACCGGAATGAACGGGCGATCGACCGTCAGACCCAATCAAGCGCACTGGGTCGACTATGAGTGCTGCACGGCGAAACAGGCAGTCGGGCTTCAGCGGTCAAGGGTGGGCTGGCAGGATGCATACCCTGAGCCTGGGATGTGGTGGTGAATAAGGTAGCGGGTATGCAGAATACTTTAGCGCGGCATAATTAAAGGAGATGGCATCCGCATGAATTTAATGCCCTGCTTAAGCAACTCCTGGCTTGAATGCCACACCTGAATAAAGCATCAATTTGAGCGAATGTCAAATTTCTCTATTTTCAGAATAGGCGCCAAATTACGTCAAAAATTTAAAATTTGGCATCAATGGACTCATGGAGTCCAGTTCCGTGCGCCATCGAATGAGAACCTTTTCATATCTCAAACGAAAAAAAAGACTTGTTAGCTGAACCAAGTCTTTGATTTTGTTGTATTTTCTGGTGGGCGGTGCGAGTTTCGAACTTGCGACCCCTGCAGTGTGAATGCAGTGCTCTACCCCTGAGCTAACCGCCCTTTCGATCAGCCTTCAATTATATACCGATATTAATCATTGTTTAATATTTACAGCTTTCAAGCCGCCATATAGTTTTCCCCCGGTTATGCTTGTCAAGCATAACCAAAAATTTTTCGTGTGCATCCATTTCCTCAGCGGTTGCCGACAGAACCGAAAGGTTAAAAATGCGCAAGTTAATCGCAGGCTCGTCATTGTCAGCATCTACCGGGCCACCAATGTCCATCATCAAGCTGTTTTGACCACGTGTAAGGTTAATGTACACATCCGCAAGTAGTTCGGCATCCAGCAAGGCTCCATGCAGGGTTCGTCCTGAATTGTCGACGTCAAGGCGGTCGCACAAGGCATTGAGCGAATTTCGCTTGCCTGGGAACATTTCCTTGGCCATCATCAGGCTGTCCGTAACCTTCGATACCCAATGCATTATGGGCTCCCTGCCGATCAGTTCTAGTTCCTTATTCAAGAAACTCACATCGAAAGGTGCATTGTGAATGATCACTTCAGCGCCTTGCAGATAGTCAAGGAGTTCGTCCGCCACTGCCGAAAACTTGGGCTTGTCTTTCAAGAATTCATTGCTGATGCCGTGAACCTTGAGTGCATCTTCATGGCTGTCGCGCCCGGGATTGAGATAAAAGTGCTTGTTGCTGCCGGTTAATTTTCGGGCGACAAGCTCCACGCAGCCAATTTCAATGATCCGGTCACCGTTTTCGGCAGAAAGACCAGTGGTTTCAGTGTCCAGAACAATTTGGCGCATAGTCAGGATTCTCCCCTTGAACGCATTTAGTGGTTTTCCTTGGCATGGTTAATTGAGTACTTGGGAATTTCCACGGTGACATCCGCTTGGGCCAGAAAGGCTTGGCAACTCAGGCGTGAATTGGGTTCCAGACCCCAGGCCCGGTCGAGCAAGTCTTCCTCGCTTTCATCAATCTCATTAAGCGACCTGATTCCCTCGCGGACGATGACATGGCAGGTGGTGCAGGCGCAGCTCAGGTCGCAGGCATGCTCGATATTGATCTTGTTGTCCAGCAGCGCTTCGCAGATGGAAGTACCTGCAGGCGCGGATATTTCGGCGCCTTGTGGACAGTATTCAGGATGGGGAAGAATCTTGATGATGGGCATGGTGTCGATCTGTGGGTAATAAAAGAGCGGTACGTGTTCAGACCGACTCAATGTTCTTTCCGGCCAAGGCTTTTTGAATGCCGCGATTCATGCGCTGGGCTGCAAAAGCTTCGGTGCCTTTTGCAAGTGCCTGCGTTGCTTTCTCAATGCCAGCGGCATCGCCGTTGACACGGGCATCGACGAGCGCAGCCATCAAACTGTCAGTCAGCACACGTTCACTTGAACTGAGCAGGTCCGCATCTGCGTCGAGTGCACTTCGAATTGCCAGGATCATGCGATCTGCATCCACCTGCGCCTCCACCAGCGCACGCGAACGCATGTCTTGTTGGGCGGTAGCAAAACTATCCTGCAGCATGCGGGCAATTTCATCGTCCGACAGTCCATAGGAAGGCTTGACGTCGATTTGCGCTTCGACGCCGCTGACCTGTTCCCTGGCATTGACGCTGAGCAGTCCATCGGCATCCACCGTGAACGTCACACGAATGCGCGCGGCTCCAGCCACCATGGGCGGGATGCCGCGTAATTCAAAACGCGCCAGACTGCGGCAATCTGCTACCAGGTCGCGCTCGCCCTGCACTACGTGCAGCGCCAGCGCAGTCTGGCCGTCCTGGTAAGTGGTGAAATCTTGAGCCATGGCTGTGGGAATGGTCTGGTTGCGCGGCACGATTCGCTCGACCAGCCCGCCCATGGTTTCGATGCCCAGCGACAGGGGAATCACATCGAGCAGCAAAAGATCGTCACCCGTGTTGTTCCCCGCCAGTTGGTTTGCAGAAATGGCCGCACCGAGCGCCACCACTTCGTCGGGGTTGAGATTGACCAGCGGTTCACATCCGAAAAAACTTGCAACAGCCTTGCGCACCTGCGGCATGCGGGTTGAGCCGCCCACCATGACCACACCATCGATTTCGTCACGGTTCAAGCCAGCATCTCGCAAGGCCTTGCGCACGGCAGTCAGGGTACGCTGAGTTAGATGTGCTGATACAGCTTCAAAATCTGCCGCCTTCATTTCAAAATTGATCGATGCTTTCGACAGACGGGCGAAAAATGGCACCGATGACGCAATGGAGAACGCTTCTTTGCAGGCCCGAGCTGTTTTCTGCAGGACAGCCTTGTCCGATGCGCTCAGCGTATCTGCGGCCACTCCGCCCTTGATCAGGGTCCAGTCAACCAGTGCGCGATCGTAATCATCGCCACCAAGAGCTGAATCGCCGCCGGTTGAGACCACTTCGAACACCCCCTGAGACAAGCGCAGGATGGAAATATCAAACGTTCCGCCTCCAAGGTCATAAACTGCATACACCCCTTCGCTGGCATTGTCTAGTCCGTAGGCAATGGCTGCGGCAGTCGGTTCGTTAATCAGGCGCAGCACATTCAATCGGGCCAGTTGCGCCGCATCCTTGGTTGCTTGGCGCTGGGCATCGTCAAAGTAGGCGGGCACGGTGATCACGGCGCCATAGATTTCGTCATCAAAAGTGTCTTCAGCGCGCTGCCGCAGCAACGCCAAAATTTCGGCACTGACTTCGACCGGACTTTTTTCGCCGGCTACGGTTTGCAGCGTGACCATACCCGGCTTGTCGATGAAGCGGTAAGGCATCTGATGGCGGTTGTCAATGTCGTCAATACCTCGCCCCATCAGCCGCTTGACCGAAGAGATTGTGTTGCACGGGTCGTCAACCTGTGCCGCAAGGGCATCAAAACCAATTTGCGTCCGTAAGTCCCCAAGGTAACGCACGACACTTGGCAGCAATACCCGCCCCTGGTCATCGGGCAGGCATTCCGACAGCCCGTTGCGAACGCTGGCCACCAGCGAATGGGTGGTACCGAGGTCAATGCCGATGGCGATGCGCCGCTGGTGAGGATCTGGCGTCTGGCCAGGTTCGGATAATTGCAAAAGTGCCATGGCGCTGTTCTTTACTGAGTTTCTTGAATGTCTTATTGTTCCAGTAGATCAATGCGCTCATTGACCTCACGGGCAAAGCGTTCGATAAACATGAGGCTTCTGACTTGTTGGGCGGCCCCGGGGAAATCCATTTTCTGATCCAGTAATTGCTCTATTTTTAATAGCTGCTCATGCGCGTCATTCTTAACCTGAACTGAAATTTTATCCATATCTTCAATATTGTCAGCATCTTCCAACGCTTCGCGCCATTCCATTTGCTGCATCAGGAAGACGTCCGGCATGGTGGTGTTGTTCTCGGCATTGATCGGCGAACCATGCAGTTCGCACAGATAACTGGCTCGCTTGAGCGGGTCCTTGAGCCGCTGATACGCCTCATTGACCCTTACAGACCACTGCATGGCCAGACGCTGCGCTGCGGGGCCTTGCGCTGCAAACTTGTCAGGATGGACTTCGCGCTGCAACTCTTTCCAGCGCGAATCAAGTTGCGCCCGGTTTTGGGCAAACTGCATGGAAACGCCAAAAAGCTCGAAGTCGTTGGATTGAAGGTTCATGGAATGAAAAAGCCGCCGGCACAGTCAGTGAAGGCGGCATATGAAAAAATCGATGCGCAATGCTGCGCCGTGCAAAATATTGCTTGTTTTCCGTTCAAACGCGAAAACTCTCGCCGCACCCACAACGGTCACGCTCGTTGGGATTAATAAACTTGAAGCCTTCATTAAGGCCTTCGCGAACAAAATCAAGCTGAGTCCCGTCGATATAAGCCATGCTTTTGGGATCGACCAGCACCTTTACGCCATTGTCTTCGAACACGACATCTTCAGGCGCGATTTCGTCGGCGTATTCCAACTTGTAAGCCAAGCCTGAACACCCAGTGGTCTTGACGCCCAGGCGCACGCCCACGCCCCTGCCACGCTTGCTCATATAGCGGGTCACATGGCGGGCGGCTGCGTCGGTAAGGGTAACGGACATGTGAATCGCTCGAAGTTAACAGATGGTTGATCAATGTGCAGTTACAGCTGCAGGCAGATGCTTTTTCTTGTAATCGTTCACTGCTGCCTTGATGGCGTCTTCTGCCAGGATGGAGCAATGAATTTTCACTGGGGGCAACGCCAGTTCCTCGGCAATGGCACTGTTCTTGATGCTTGCCGCCTGGTCCAGCGTCTTGCCCTTGACCCATTCAGTCACGAGTGAACTGGAGGCAATGGCCGAGCCGCAGCCGTAGGTTTTGAAGCGTGCATCCTCGATCACGCCAGTAACCGGATTTACCTTGATCTGCAGCTTCATCACGTCGCCGCAAGCCGGTGCACCGACCATGCCGGTGCCTACGGTTTCGTCGCCCTTTTCAAAAGAACCGACATTCCGGGGATTTTCATAGTGGTCGACCACTTTTTCACTATAAGCCATTGAATTAACTCCTTGAATTCTGGTTACCGGGCAGATGGCTGGTTCAAAGTCACCTGGATGCCTGTTTGATTAATGGTCCGCCCACTGGATGGTCGACAGGTCAACACCATCCTTGAACATTTCCCAAAGTGGGGACAGGTCGCGCAGTTTGGCCACGTTTTCCTTGATGGTGGCTACGGCGTAGTCAATTTCCTCTTCTGTGGTCCAGCGGCCAATCGTCATGCGAAGGCTGCTGTGCGCCAGTTCGTCGCTACGGCCCAAGGCACGCAACACATAGCTGGGCTCCAGGCTCGCCGAGGTACAGGCTGAGCCGCTCGATACCGCCAAGCCCTTGATACCCATGATCAACGACTCGCCTTCGACGAAATTGAAGCTCATGTTCAGGTTGTGCGGCACGCGCTTTTCGGCATGGCCATTGAGAAATACTTCTTCTACGTCCTTCAGACCATTGAGCATGCGTTCATGCAACATCTGGATGCGCTTGTTCTCTTCATGCATCTCGGCCTTGGCAATGCGGTAAGCCTCGCCCATGCCGGCAATCTGGTGCGTCGGCAGGGTGCCCGATCGCATGCCACGCTCGTGACCACCACCGTGCATTTGCGCTTCAAGGCGCACACGCGGCTTGCGACGAACATACAGCGCGCCAATGCCCTTGGGACCATAGGTCTTGTGCGAGGTCAGGCTCATCAAATCGATCGGCAAAGTTGCCAAGTCGATGTCCACGCGACCTGTAGCCTGCGCCGCATCCGAGTGAAAAATGATGCCTTTTTCGCGGCAGATCGTACCAATGGCAGCCATGTCCTGAATCACGCCAATTTCGTTGTTGACGAACATGACGCTCACAATGATGGTGTCCGGGCGAATCGCTGCCTTGAGCACCTCAAGGTCCAGCAGTCCGTCGGCCTGAACATCCAGATAGGTGACCTCAAAACCCTGACGCTCCAATTCGCGGCAGGTATCGAGCACCGCCTTGTGCTCGGTCTTGACCGTGATAAGGTGCTTGCCTTTGGTCTTGTAGAAATGGGCTGCGCCTTTGAGTGCCAGGTTGTTTGACTCGGTGGCGCCGCTGGTCCAGACGATCTCGCGCGGGTCAGCACCGATCAATGCGGCCACCTGCTCGCGGGATTTCTCCACCACGGCTTCAGCTTCCCAGCCCCATGCATGGCTGCGGGATGCAGGATTGCCAAAATGCTCGCGCAACCACGGGATCATTGCATCCACTACCCGCGGATCGCAAGGGTTGGTGGAACTGTAGTCCATGTAAATCGGGAAGTGTGGGGTTTCCATTGGGAAGGCTCTCTTGTTTTTAGTAGCGGGCGACTTGATAAACGATGGCGTTGCGGCGATGCGTTCCGAAACCGTCAGGATTTGGAAAAAGCATTGCCGAGTGCAAATACCGAATTGGGTGCGTTCACGCGCATCGTTTTGACGATGGGCGATGCAAAGACGGCCTTTTTGACCTGCGGCGTACTTTCGACCGTCATGCCTTTGGCCAGTTGGTCATCGACCAGCTTTTGCAAACTGACCGAATCGAGAAACTCGACCATGCGCGTGTTCAACGAAGACCATAGGTCGTGTGTCATGCATCGAGTGCCATCGTCCTGGCAATTTTCCTTACCCCCGCACTGGGTCGCATCAATCGGTTCATCCACCGACACGATAATGTCGGCAACGGTAATGTCGGATGCCTTACGGCCCAGTGTGTAGCCGCCGCCGGGCCCGCGGGTAGACTCGACCAGTTCGTGGCGACGCAGCTTGCCAAACAGCTGCTCCAGATACGACAGGGATATCTGCTGGCGCTGGCTTATTGCTGCCAGCGTGACCGGGCCATTGTTCTGGCGCAGACCCAGATCAATCATCGCGGTGACCGCAAAGCGGCCTTTGGTCGTAAGACGCATAACAAGCTCCTTCAAATGTGCTTGACTGACGTTTGGCCCCGAAAGCATGTGACTATCAGGGAACTATCCCTCTACGTTCCTGCCAGCTTCAAGGCGGTGACGGAAGCTTTTTTAGTGCTGCCAGGTTCCTGACTAATTTCGTCAAGTATACCACGCAAGGTCATTTTTCACAGGCCGGCGCTCTCTGGCGCAGGTGAATAACCCCAATCAAATCAACACCCAAAAACTCGATCGGGCAAGCGCGCACTTAGGCAGCCGAGGAAATGGGCACCACATTGTCGGTTCCGGGCGCACCGAATGCCTGCTCCTTCAGCACATGCAGCTGGTCGCGCACCCGGGCTGCTTTTTCAAACTCCAGGTTTTTGGCATGTTCGACCATCTGCTTTTCAAGTCGCTTGATTTCACGCGAAACGTCCTTTTCGCTCATGTCCTCGACCAGCGCCCTTTGCAATTCGAGCTTTTGCGCGTCCTTGCCTGATTTTTCGCTGTATACACCGTCGATCAGGTCCTTGATCCGCTTGACAATGCTGCGTGGCGTGATGCCATTCTCGGCATTGAAGGCCAGCTGCTTGTTTCGCCTTCGCTCGGTTTCCCCCATGGCCATCTTCATTGAGTCGGTGACGCGGTCGGCATACAAAATCGCTCTGCCGTTCAGGTTGCGGGCAGCCCGGCCAATCGTCTGGATCAAGCTGCGCTCAGAGCGAAGGAAACCTTCCTTGTCGGCATCCAGAATCGCCACCAGCGAGACTTCAGGAATGTCAAGCCCCTCGCGCAGCAGGTTGATGCCGACCAGCACATCGAATGCGCCCAAGCGCAGGTCGCGCAAAATCTCGACCCGCTCGACCGTTTCCACGTCGCTGTGCAGGTAGCGCACCTTCACGCCGTTTTCGCTCAGGTAGTCGGTGAGTTGCTCGGCCATGCGCTTGGTCAGCGTGGTGATCAGCACCCGTTCGTTGATCTCGACGCGGATGCGGATTTCCTGCAGCACGTCATCGACCTGATGCGTTGCGGGACGGACTTCCACCTGCGGATCGACCAGCCCGGTCGGCCGGACCACCTGCTCGACGACCTGTCCGGCATGTTCGTTTTCATAAGCCGCCGGTGTGGCCGAAACAAAAATCGCCTGCCGCATCTTGGTCTCGAACTCCTGGAACTTCAGCGGCCGGTTGTCCAGCGCGCTGGGCAGGCGAAAGCCGTATTCGACCAGCGTCGTCTTGCGGGCCCGGTCGCCGTTGTACATGGCGTTGAGCTGGCCGATCATGACGTGGCTCTCGTCCAGGAACATCACCGAGTCCTTCGGCAGATAGTCGCACAGCGTCGACGGCGCCGAACCCGGTGGCGCGCCGCTGAGGTGGCGGGTGTAGTTCTCGATGCCCTTGCAGTGGCCAATCTCGCCCAGCATTTCCAGGTCAAACCGGGTGCGCTGCTCGATGCGCTGGGCTTCGATCAGCTTGCCGTCGGCAATGAACTGCCCCACCCTTTCAGACAATTCCAGCTTGATGGTTTCAACCGCCATCATTACCTTGTCGCGCGGCGTGACGTAATGGCTTTTCGGGTAGACCACGAAGCGCGGTATTTTTTGACGGATACGGCCCGTCAACGGATCAAACAGCGAAAGCGTCTCGATTTCGTCGTCGAACAGTTCAATACGAATGGCCAGCTCGGAATGCTCGGCCGGAAATACATCGATCACATCGCCACGCACCCGGAAGGTGCCGCGCGAAAAATCAGCGTCATTGCGGCTGTACTGCATGCGGATCAGCCGCGCAATCACGTCGCGCTGGCCCATCTTGTCGCCAATGCGGGCAATGAATCGCATCTGGGTGTAATCCTCAGGGGCGCCAATGCCGTAGATCGCACTCACGGTCGCGACGATGATCGTGTCGCGCCGCTCCAGCACGCTTTTGGTCGCCGACAGCCGCATCTGCTCAATGTGCTCGTTGATGGCCGAGTCCTTTTCAATGAACAGGTCGCGCTGCGGCACATAGGCTTCGGGCTGGTAGTAGTCGTAGTAGCTGACGAAATACTCGACCGCGTTTTTCGGAAAGAACTCCCGGAATTCGCTGTACAGCTGCGCCGCCAGCGTCTTGTTCGGCGCAAACACAATGGCCGGCCGGCCCAGCCGGGCAATCACATTGGCCATGGTGAAGGTCTTGCCCGAGCCGGTCACGCCAAGCAGGGTTTGAAAGACCTCGCCGTCCCTCACGCCGTCCACCAGCTTGTCAATGGCCTGCGGCTGGTCGCCCGCCGGCAGGTAGGGCTGAAACAGCTCAAAAGGCGAATCCGGAAAACGAACGAACTGGCCCACGCCGCCGGACTCCGTCGCGTCGGCCGTGACTTCCATGATTTCTGGCATAAAAATCCCCATCAGGCCCCGTTAAAATCCGGGGCAATTAAACACACTATGACATTCGGGCAAAGGCGAAAATTGCAATCCCTGCCATCCGACGATCAGACCGCTGCCGGGACCACAACCGGCGCCATTCGCCTTGTCCAAGGCACATTTTTCACTTCTAAGGATATTCCATGTCTTTGTTTACCGCCGTCGAAATGGCACCGCGCGACCCGATCCTGGGCCTGAACGAGCAATTTGGCGCCGACACCAACCCCGCCAAGGTCAACCTTGGCGTGGGTGTCTACTACGACGACAACGGCAAGCTGCCGCTGCTCGAATGTGTCCAGATTGCTGAAAAACAGATGATGCAAGCGCCCAAGGCGCGCGGCTACCTGCCGATCGACGGCATTGCTGCCTACGACTCGGCCGTCAAGGGCCTGGTGTTTGGCGCCGACAGCGAACCGGTCACCTCGGGCCGCGTCGCCACGGTGCAGTGCATTGGCGGAACCGGCGGCCTGAAAGTGGGCGCCGATTTCCTCAAGCGCCTGAACCCCGATGCCAAGGTGCTGATCAGTGACCCGAGCTGGGAAAACCACCGTGCGCTGTTCACCAACGCCGGCTTCACGGTTGAAAGCTACCCGTATTACGACGCAGCCACGCGCGGCATCAACTTCGACGGCATGCTGGCCGCGCTGAACGCTGCGCCGGCCGGCACGGTCGTTGTGCTGCATGCCTGCTGCCACAACCCGACCGGATACGACATCACCGCCGCCCAGTGGGACCAAGTCGTTGCCGCCGTCAAGGCCAACAACCTGGTGGCGTTCCTGGACATGGCTTACCAGGGCTTTGGCTACGGTCTTGAAGAAGACGGCGCTGCCATTGGCAAGTTTGTCGCTGCCGGCCTCGACTTTTTCGTTTCTACCTCTTTTTCCAAGAGCTTCAGCCTGTACGGCGAGCGCGTCGGCGGTCTGAGCGTGGTCTGCGAGAGCAAGGAAGAAGCCGGCCGCGTGTTGAGCCAGCTCAAGATCGTCATCCGCACCAACTACAGCAACCCGCCGATCCATGGCGGCACGGTGGTCGCCACCGTGCTGAACACGCCCGAGCTGCGTACGTTGTGGGAAAGGGAACTCGGCGAAATGCGGGTGCGCATCAAGGCCATGCGCCAAAAGCTTGTCGATGGCCTGAAGGCTGCCGGCGTGAAGGAAGACATGGGCTTCATCACGAAGCAGATCGGCATGTTCAGCTATTCAGGCCTTTCCAAAGACCAGATGGTTCGCCTGCGCAATGAATTTGGCGTCTATGGCACCGACACCGGCCGCATGTGCGTGGCCGCGCTGAACAGCAAGAACATCGACTACGTCTGTGCATCGATTGCCAAGGTGATCTAAAGCTGTCACGGGTGTGCAGAAAAGACGCCACTTTGAGGCCATGCCAGTCAGCGCCGCGTTGACTGGCATTTTTTATGTCAAATCAGTCGTTTGCGCATACTGTCTATGCACTGACAGCTATATTTTCAATAGCAACAGACACAAACGGCAACAAATAGACGTATCAGCGCTGGCGGGCCTGCCTGACGACCAGCGTCAGCGCCATCATGGCAATCAGCAAAAAGCAGACAAAAGACCAGTTGGCAATCGAGCCGCCCAAAAAAGTCCAGTCAATCGCGGTGCAGTCACCACTGCCCTTGAAAATCATCGGAATCGCGCGCTTGAGCGGAAAGGTTTCGATCATTCCGTAGAAGTCCCGGCCACACGACACGATTTCAGGCGGGAACCACTGCAAAAAACTCTGCCGCGCCGCAACCAAAGCGCCAAACCCCGACAGCAACACCAGCAGGCTGGCACCGGTGATCAGGAAATTCCGCCGGGCGCTCAAGGCGCTCACGCCTGCAACGATGGCGACCAGCACCAGGGCATAGCGCTGCACGATGCACATCGGGCAAGGCTCCAGCCCCACCCCATGCTGAAGATAAAGCCCAAAAGCCAACAGCGCCACACACATCGCGGCCGTCAGTGCGAGCAAGCGGCGCGGCATGGTGTCGAAATACGTCAAAAACATTCAATTCCCTCTTGGTTGATCGATTCAAGGATTGTCCGATGGTTCATTGAAACCGCCCCGGATTAGTTCCTGCACGTGTATACCCTGCTGTGCGGCTGGCTCAAGAACAATCTCGGCGTGTCGTGGCAAGTCGTTCGACGGACGCTAGCCGGAATGGTCAATGACCCTGAATGGCTCAAAGGACTCAACAGCCTTTTGCTACTGAATAAATAGCTGCCAGCGTAGATGCAGCTTGCGTAAAATGCCAATTTGATGCCGAAAATTTTTTCGGTCAAAATCCATGCGCGTTAACCGTGCTGGCCGTCAAATCCCCTCGCCCGCATCGACGAACACGCGTGCCTTGCGCGGCGTGATCACCAGCTTTTCGCCCTCTTTCAAGCCCATGTCCCTGAACTGGTGCGAAGGCATTTGCACTTCAATCAGGGATTCGGCCGACGGTTTGTCCGAATCAACCGGAACCAGTTCCAGCCGGGCAATGGGGCCGATGACAATGGCGCGGTCCAGCGTGGCGACGATGCCATCGGCCCCTGGCGTATAACGCGCCACATCGAAATCGTGCGGCCGCACATAGGCGAAGGCCTTGGCGTTTTGCGCGCCGCTGTGCTCGGGCGCATCGAGTGTCAATCCGTCGAGCTGGATTTCGCCCTCATGGGCGCGGCCATGAAACAGGTTCACGTCGCCGAGGAAGCCATAAACGAACGGGCTCGCCGGATGGTCCCAGACCTGCTGCGGCGAGCCGATCTGCTCGACCTTGCCCTGGTTCATCAGCACCACGCGGTCGGCAACTTCCAGCGCTTCTTCCTGGTCGTGCGTGACAAAAATGCTGGTGACATGCAGGTCGTCATGCAGGCGGCGCAGCCAGCGGCGCAACTCCTTGCGCACCTTGGCGTCGAGCGCGCCGAAGGGCTCGTCCAGCAGCAGCACCTTGGGCTCGACCGCCAGCGCGCGCGCCAGGGCGATGCGCTGGCGCTGGCCGCCGGAGAGTTGCGACGGAAAGCGATCGGCCAGCCAGTCGAGCTGCACCAGGCCGAGCAGCGAATGGACCTTTTCCTTGATCTGCGCTTCGCTCGGCCGCTGGCTGCGCGGCTTGACGCGCAGGCCGAAGGCGACATTCTCGAACACCGTCATGTGCCGGAACAGCGCGTAATGCTGGAACACAAAGCCGACGCCGCGCTCGCGCACATGCACGTCGGTGGTGTCCTCGCCACTGAACAAAATGCTGCCCTGGTCGGGCGTTTCCAGCCCGGCGATGATGCGCAGCAGCGTGGTCTTGCCGCAGCCCGAGGGGCCGAGCAAGGCGACGAGTTCGCCGGCTTCAATGTCCAGGCTCACGTCACCCAAGGCCTGGAAGTTGCCAAACTGCTTGCTGACGTTGCGTATTTCGATACCCATGATTTTTTCTTTCTTTCTCCCTCGCCCTTCGGGAGAGGGTTGGGGTGAGGGTCGGTGTTCAAAAGCCGGGATCAGCCCTCACCCTGGCCCGCTCCCAGCGGGAGAGGGAACCAGAACAGGCCGCTCGGGCGGCAGTTCAGCCGCCGCTTTTATTTCAGCCTCGTGCCGCCATTCGGCAACCGACTTGATGGCCAGCGTGACCAGCGCCAGAATGGCCAGCAGCGACGCCACGGCAAAGGCGGCAACCGACTGGTATTCGTTGTAGAGGATTTCCACATGCAGCGGCAAGGTGTTGGTCTGTCCGCGAATGTGGCCCGACACCACCGACACCGCGCCGAATTCGCCCATGGCGCGGGCATTGCACAGAATCACGCCGTAGATCAGCCCCCACTTGATATTGGGCAGCGTGACGCGCCAAAAGGTCTGCCAACCGGTGGCACCGAGCACGATGGCGGCTTGCTCCTCGTCGTTGCCCTGCGCCTGCATCAGCGGAATCAACTCGCGCGCGATGAAGGGAAAGGTCACGAACACGGTCGCCAGCACGATGCCCGGAACGGCAAAGATGATCTTGATGTCATGCGCCTGCAGCCACGGCCCGAACCAGCCCTGCGCGCCGAACAGCAGCACGTACATCAGGCCCGCGACGACCGGCGACACGGAGAACGGCAAATCGACCAGCGTCGTCAGGAAGGACTTGCCGCGAAACTCGTACTTGGCAATCGCCCAGGCGGCGGCCACGCCAAACACCAGGTTCAGCGGCACAGAAATGGCGGCGGCAATCAAGGTGAGCTGGATGGCCGACCAGGCGTCAGGCTCCTTCAATGCTTCAAGATAAGCGCCAAAACCCTTGCGCAGCGCCTCGGTGAACACGGCAGCCAGTGGCAGGATCAAAAACAGCAGCACAAACAGCAGCGCCACGGTAATGAGCGTGTAGCTGACCCACGGCGCCTCGGTCGTGCCGGCCTTGGCGCGGCGAACGGGCTGATTGGACGGGCCGCTCATGACGAGGCTCCGGTGGTTTTTCGCTGCCACGTCTGCAGTGCATTGATGACCAGCAGCAGGATGAACGAGATGACCAGCATCACCACCGCCACGGCCGTGGCACCGGCGTAATCGTACTGTTCCAGCTTGCCGATGATGATCAGCGGCGTGATCTCGGAAATCATCGGCATGTTGCCGGCAATGAAGATCACCGAGCCGTATTCGCCAATCGCGCGGGCAAACGCCATGGCAAACCCGGTCATCAGGGCCGGGGCGATGTGCGGAAAGATCACCTTGGTGAAAATCTGCAAGCGGTTGGCGCCCAGTGCCGTGGCGGCTTCCTCAAGCTCTTTTTCGGCATCTTCAAGCACCGGCTGCACCGTGCGCACCACGAACGGCATGCCGACGAAAATTAGCGCAATCACCACGCCAGCGGGCGTGAATGCCAGCTTGATGCCCATGGGTTCGAGGTACTGGCCAAGCCAGCCGTTGCCGGCCAGCAGCGCCGTCAGCGAAATGCCGGCGACGGCCGTGGGCAGCGCAAACGGCAAATCCACCAGCGCATCGACGATTTTCTTGCCCGGAAACTTGTAGCGCACCAGCACCCAGGCCAGCAGCAGGCCAAACACCAGATTGACCAGCGCGGCAATCAGCGACGCGCCAAACGTCAGCCGGTAAGACGCCATGACGCGCGGCGACGTGACGGCGAAGACGAACTGCTCCCAGGTCAGCGTGAAGGTCTTGAAGAACAGCGCGGCGATCGGAATCAGCACGATCAGGCTGAGGTACAGCACCGTGTAGCCCAGCGTCAGCCGGAAACCCGGCAGCACCCGCTGCGGCGTTCTTTTGGGGCTGGAACGAAGAGGGGGCGCCACCCCAGCGGATGACGCCCCGGAAGTCAAGGCACCCATGTTTACCGGACGGTGTAGAGCTTGTCGAACTGGCCACCGTCATTGAAGTGGACTTTTTGCGCTTCGCTCAGCGAGCCGAACATTTCCTGCACCGTGAAGAGCTGGATCGGCTTGAAGGTGTCGCTGTGCTTTTTCAGGATGGCCTGCGAATACGGACGCATGGCGTGCTTGGCCGCAATTTCCTGGCCTTCGTCAGAGTAGAGGTAGTCAAGGTAAGCCTTGGCCAGAACCGCCGTGCCTTTCTTGGCCACAGTGCGTTCCACCACGGCCACCGGGTTTTCAGCCAGGATGCTGATGGACGGGTACACCGCGTCCGCCTTGCCTGCGCCAAACTCCTTGTTGACCGATACCACTTCTGATTCAAACGTCACCAGCACGTCGCCAATATTGCGCTGCAAAAAGGCCGTGGTCGCGTCGCGCCCGCCCTTGCCCAGCACCGGCACGTTCTTGTACAACTTGCCGACGAACTCGGCGGCCTGCGCATCGGTGGCGCCCTTCTTCTTGGCGTAACCCCAGGCGGCCAGGTAGGTGTAGCGGCCGTTGCCGCCGGTCTTGGGATTGACCACGACAACCTGAATGCCAGGCTTGGTCAGGTCGTCCCAGTCCTTGATGCCCTTGGGGTTGCCGTTGCGCACCAGGAACAGCATGGTCGAAGTGGTGGGCGAGGCGTTGCCCGGAAAGCGCTTGGCCCAGTCCTTGGCCACCACGCCGGCATTGGCCAGAAACTCGACATCGGTCGAGGTGTTCATGGTCACCACATCGGCGTCCAGACCATCGGCCACCGAACGGGCCACGGCGCTGGAGCCGGCATGCGACTGGTCGATTTTCACGTCCTTGCCGGTGGTTTTTTTGTAGTGGGCGATGAAAGCCGCGTTGTAGTCCTTGTAGAACTCTCGGGCCACGTCGTACGAGCCGTTCAGCAGGGTCTGGCTGGAGGCAATGCCGCTGGCGGCCAGGGCCAGCGTTGCCAGGGCAATCTTGAATTTAAAGGTCATGCAGGTTCCAGGAAGGCAAAGGGAAAAGTCGAAAAGGATAGCTGAAGCGTCGCTTACTTGTTGGGCTGGGGGGTGATCCGCAGGTAAGGACGAACGGCGTTGAAGCCCTTGGGAAAGCGCTGGGCAAGTTCTGCCGGATCCTGGATGCTGGGAACGATGACTACGTCGTCGCCGTCTTTCCAGTTCACCGGCGTGGCCACCTTGTGGCTGTCGGTCAATTGCAGCGAGTCGATCACGCGCAATATTTCGTCAAAGTTGCGGCCGGTGCTGGCCGGATAAGTGAAGGTGGCGCGGATGATTTTTTTCGGATCGATGATGAAAACGCTGCGCACAGTGGCCGTCGTCGAGGCGTTGGGGTGAATCATGTCGTACAAATTGGCCACAGTCTTGTCGGCATCGGCCAGGATGGGAAAGTTCACCGTGGTGTTCTGGGTTTCATTGATGTCGCTGATCCACTTGCCGTGCGAGTCCAGGGGGTCGATGCTGATGGCGATGGGCTTGACATGACGCTTGGCAAATTCGCTGGCAAGCGCGGCGGTTTTGCCGAGTTCGGTGGTGCAGACCGGCGTGAAATCGGCCGGGTGCGAAAACAGCACCACCCACGCGTCTCCTGCCCAGGCGTGAAATGCAATTGGACCTTCGGTCGAATCCTGGGTGAAGTCAGGTGCCGTGTCGCCGAGTCTCAAAGTGGTCATGGTTGGCTCCTGCAAGTGTTGGTGATTGCGTATTCTGGCGCCAAATTCTTAAAACTCAAAAGAATATATTTCTCTTAATTTATGATTTAAATAGAATAAGAAAATTGAGGGGATTTTTCAGAAAAAGTTGCTTCAAGCACATCGGATGCTACTGTTTAAATAGCTGCTCATGCAGGCCATGATTGCGCCAGGCCTTGATTTTTCGTAATAAATCTCACGGAAAAAGCGGTGATGCGCTGACGACCAGTTTATCGCCGTGCATGTGCTGACCCAGAAAGTCCAGAAAGCTGCGCACAGCGGGCATCTGGCCGCGCCGCGCAGGAAACACGGCATGCACCATACCTGCCAGGGGCGCCCATCCGGGCAAAACCGGCACCAAAAGTTGCGCCTGGAGTTCGGCCTGGCTGATGCTGTCGGGCAAAAAACTGACGCCGGTGCCGGCGAGCACCGCCAGCTTGAGCGTTTGCAGGTCGTCGGCAACATAGCGCGGTTGGTGATGGAAGGTAAATTCCTGACCCTCCGGCCCCACCAGCACCCAGGCGCTTTTGCCGTCCGCCGAAGACATGGCAATCGTATCGAGCCCCGCCAGGTCCGCTGGCGTGGCCGGTGTGCCCTGTCTGCGCAACTGCTCCGGGCTGGCCAGCAGGTGCCCGGAGGTAGCGCCAAGCGGCTTGACGACCAGGCTGCCACTGTCATCCAGTGACGGTCTGACGCGAAGCGCCACATCGATGCCTTCGTCCACCAGGTCAATCGCCCGGTTGGTGACCCGCAGGTCAAGCTTGACGCGCGGAAACATCGCCAGGTAGCGGGGAATCAGGTTGCCCAGCGTGCTCTGGGCCAGCGTGACCGGGCAGGTCACGCGCAGCAGACCACGCGGCTCGACCCGCAGATGCGCCACGGCATCGGCAGCGGCGAGTGCCTCGTTGCGCATGGCGCTGCAGTGGCGCAGGTAGATGTCGCCCACCTTGGTGAGCGACAGCTTGCGGGTGGTGCGCTGCAACAGGCGAACGCCCAGCCGCGCCTCCAGTTCGGCCACGCGGCGCGACAGCCGGGACTTGGGCACGCCAAGCGCCCGGCCGGCAGCGGCGAAACCGCCGCGCTCGGCGACTTCCGCAAAATACAGCATGTCGTTCAAGTCTTCCATTTTCAAGCTTTCTGGCTTTTACTGTCCTGAATATAGAACAATCTATCGCGATTTTGTCGGCTTATCAAGGTATTGGCTTACCCAGACAATCTATTAATGGTTAAAACCGGATCGTCGCCTTCACAATCCCTTCAAACCAAGGATTTATTCATCATGGCCAAGCTTCTTCAGATCGATTCCAGCATCCTCGGAACCAACTCTGTGTCGCGCCAGCTGACCGCGCAAATCGTGGCCTCGTGGCGAGCGGCCCATCCGGCCACCGAGGTCAGCTACCTTGACCTGGCGGTGAATACGCCCAGCCATTTGTCGGCCGAGTCGCTGGGCTTTTGCCTACCTGCCGGCGCAGCTGACCTGAGCGACGCACAGCAGCGCGAAAACGCCGTGTCCGAAGCGCTGGTGTCGCAATTCCTGGCCGCCGATGTGCTGGTGATCGGTGCGCCGCTGTACAACTTTTTCATTCCCACCCAGCTCAAGGCCTGGATTGACCGGGTGTCCCAGGTTGGCCGCACCTTCAAGTACACCGAAAAAGGCCCGGTCGGCCTGGCAGGCGGCAAGACCATCATCGTGGCCTCGGCCCGTGGCGGCGTGTAGTCAACCAGCGACACTGGCAACGCCATGGAGCACCAGGAAAGCTATTTAAAAACCGTCTTCGGCTTTTTTGGCGTGACCGATGTGCGCTTTGTACGGGCTGAAGGCCTGGCCATGGGCGAAGCGGCCAAAACGGCTGCTCTGGCTGGCGCCCAGGTCGAAATCCTGGCCGAAACCCAGGTGGCCGCCAACCAGCCGCAGTCAGCGCTGGTAGCCTGACCCGGCCCTGAAGGCTTTTCAGCCGTCACCACGAAAAAACCCGCCATGGCGGGTTTTTTCGTGGTGTGTCTGTCCGTGTCATTGCGTTTCTCAATCAATCCGAGATTACGCACGAAGCCGGAGAACAGGCTGAGGCACGGCAAGACGAAGCAACCACATATCGGATCGATTTGGAAATGGAATCAGGCGTGCATCCTGACCCATTCCACGTAGGCATCCACCCAGCCCTGCAGGAATTTCTGGCTGGCCTCGCCGATGTTGCCTGCCGCGTCATACAGCCCTTCCTTGTTGTGGATGAAGGCTTCGGGCTGGCCTAGGGTGGGCATGTTCAGGTAAGCCAGAATGTTGCGCAGATGCTGCTGCGCCATGGCCGTGCCGATTGGGCCGACTGACGCCCCAATCACCCCGGCCGGCTTGCCGTTCCAGGCGCTTTTGCCGTAGGGACGCGAGGCATGGTCAATCGCGTTCTTCAACACCCCCGGAATTGACCGGTTGTATTCGGGCGTAAAAAACAGCACGCCTTGCGCTGCCGCAATCTCATTCCTGAGGCGCGTGACCTGGGCGCTGGGCTGGCCATCGTCGTCCTGGTTGTACAAAGGCAAGTCGTCAAGCCTTACCTGGATGAAGCTGAAATTCGCCGGAAACAGCTTTTGCAGCGCGGTGGCGAGCTTCTTGTTGAACGAGTCCTTGCGAAGACTGCCGATCACAACGGCGATTTGGTACTGAGCCATGAAATACCTCCAGAGAACCGACCGGCAAGCCAGTCAGGCGTTTGATGAAAGAAAGCGGCGCAAACAGCCCATTATGCAAAGCGCCGTTCAATTGCGCTGGCCGAAGCCTTGCGTCCTGGCCACGCAATGCGCGGTTATTGATCCAAATCCTGTGTCCCGGACGTTTACTGCTTCGCTCTCCGGACTCGGACCTGTCAAGGCATTACCATTATGGGTATTGACAAGCGCATTTCCCCAGACGCGTAAATCGTCAGGGAATGCCGAAGCGCCAGAAGGCGCCTTGAACCCCTAGCTACAAGGATTGCGATGAAAAGAGTTGATGATTTCCGCCTGAAACTCGGCCAAAAGGAACTGGTGCCGATCATCATTGGCGGAATGGGCGTTGATATATCCACTGCCGAGCTGGCGCTGGAGGCGGCGCGCCTGGGCGGCATCGGCCATATCTCCGACGCCCTGGTCCATGACGTGTCCGACCGGCGCTTTGACACCGAATTCGTCAAGGGCAAGACCAAGTTCTACAAAAGCAACATTGCCAATTCGGACAAGAGCAGCGTCCAGTTCGACCTGGGCGAGCTGGCTGAAGCCACCCGGCTGCATGTCGGCAAGACCATGGAAGCCAAACGCGGCGATGGCATGGTGTTCGTCAACGTGATGGAAAAGTTGACCATGAACTCGCCGCGCGACACGCTGCAGGTGCGTCTCAATTCGGCGCTGGACGCGGGCATTGACGGCATCACCCTGAGCGCCGGCCTGCACCTGGGCTCGTTCGGCCTGATGGCCGAGCACCCGCGCTTTCGCGATGCCAAGGTGGGCATCATCGTGTCGTCGGTGCGCGCCTTGCAGCTGTTCCTGCGCAAGACCGCCCGCCTGGGCCGGCTGCCCGACTATGTGATCGTCGAAGGCCCGCTGGCCGGCGGCCACCTGGGCTTTGGCATGGACTGGGAAAAATACGACCTGGCCACCATCGTGACCGAGATCGCCGCCTTCCTGAAGGCTGAGCAGCTTGACATTCCGCTGGTCGCCGCCGGCGGCATCTTCACCGGCAGCGACGCGGTCGGTTTCCTGGAAAACGGCGCAGCGGCGGTGCAGGTGGCCACGCGCTTCACCGTGTCCCACGAATGCGGCCTGCCGGCCGAGGACAAGCAGGAATACTTCCGCGCCAGTGAAGCCGACATCACGGTCAACACCATCTCGCCGACCGGCTACCCGATGCGCATGCTGAAAAGCTCGCCAGCCATCGGCTCGGGCATCCGGCCCAATTGCGAGTCCTACGGCTACCTCCTTGATGGCAACGGCAACTGCGCTTACATCACGGCCTACAACGACCAGATTGCCCTGCACCCGGATGGCAAGAACATCACGGTCATGGACAAGACCTGCCTGTGCACCCACATGCGCAACTACAACGTCTGGACCTGCGGCAGCAGCACCTACCGCCTGAAAGACACGACACGCCTTCAGCCTGACGGCACCTACCTGGGCATGAGCGCCGAGCACATCTTCCGCGACTACCAGTTCAGCGTGGACCACCAGGTGATGCTGCCGGCCTGAGCGCCCGAATACCCTTGTCACTTCAGCCATGCCTCACGGAAAAAATGCATGAATGAACAGGTGGCCCGGGACGTGGTTCTGGTTCGCGCCATTGAAACGGCGGACCACGCGCGTGAAATCCTGAGCGAAGACGACCGCCGCCATGCCAGCCGCAGCGCGACAGAACTGGCCCAGTGGCAGGCCTCCCACGCGGGCTTGCCCGTGACGTCAGACACTTTTTTACAGCAGCGCGCCGGGCAGATTCTTCAGCGCCTGTCCGAGCGGCATGCGGCGTTCGGCGCCATTTCCCGTTGGCCGGGAAATCTGAATTTATTTTGGGCCGGGCTACCGGTCGTGGCCCTGCTGGCCGGAATTTTCATGGAACGGATCACCGACCCGCACCGGGTTGACCTGCTGTCGCCGCCGTTGCTGCTGATCATCGGCTGGAACCTGGTGGTCTACGCAAGTCTGCTGGTCTGGCGCTGGCTGCCGTTTGGCAAGCTGAAAAAATCAGAATCGACTTTGGTTCGCCTGCTCAGTCTGGGCCGGACCCGCCTGCCGCGCAAGCTGCCGCCCGTACTTGCCAGTGCCTTGCTGGCCTTCATGGCCGAGTGGGGCCAGCTCAGCCGGCGGCTGACGCTGGCACGGCTGGGCCGCACCCTGCACCTGGGCTCGGCCCTGTTTGCCATCGGTGCGGTGCTTTCGCTGTATGCGCGCGGCTATGTCGCGCAGTATTCGGCGGGCTGGGAAAGCACTTTTCTGGATGCCGGGCAGGTTCATGCCTTGCTGTCGGCGCTGTTCATGCCGGCCATGGCGATTTTTCCGCTGCAGGGATTTTCGCTGGCCGACATTGAAGCGCTCAGGTTCGGACAGGTGCCTTCCCCGCCAGTGGACGGCGCGCGCTGGGTGCATCTGTATGCCGCCACGCTGTTGCTGCTGGTCGTGCTGCCACGCCTGCTGCTGGCTGGTGCTGCCCAGTGGCGCGTCAAAAGAGAGTCCCGAAATTTTCCGCTGGACCTGGAGCAGCCCTATTTCCGAAAACTGCTCAAGGCACTTGGCGGTGCACCCGGCATGCTGCGGGTGCTGCCCTACAGCTTCGCGGTGGACGAAGCGCGCGACAAGGGATTGAACGAATTGGCATCCCGGCTGCTGGGCGAGCAGGCCCGGCTGATGCTGCGCCCGTCAATTCCCTATGGCGACGAACCGCGCGAGGCGCTGCGCAACGTCAGGCTTAACGACAGCGACGCCACGATCACGGCCGTCCTGTTCAGCCTGGCGGCCACGCCCGAGAAGGAAAACCATGGCGCCCTGCTCGACCACCTGGTGCGGGCGTCGGCGCGCGGCATTGCCGTGCTGGTCGACGAATCGGGCTACCTGGAACGGGTTGGCACGCAAGCCGGCGGAAAGGAAAGAATGGCTGAACGCATCGCCCTGTGGCAGCAGTTCTGCCGCTTTCACAAGGCACCCGCCACCTTCGTCAACCTGCTCCATCCCGATGCCCATGCGCTGGACGACGGGGCTGGGCTAGCCTTGTCGGTGGCCGCGTGAACAACGCCGCCCCGGTCCAGATCCAGCTGGCGCTGGTGTCGCACACCAACAATGGCAAGACCACGCTGGCCCGGACCCTGCTGGGCGCCGATGTTGGCGAAGTGCGCGATGCCGCCCATGTCACCTTGTCATCCGACGCGCACCCGCTGCTGACGACCAGTGCCGGCGATGCCCTGCTGCTGTGGGACACGCCGGGCTTTGGCGATTCGGTGCGGCTGCTCAAGCGGCTGGGCATGGCGGACAACCCGATTGGCTGGTTTTTACGCGAAGTGCTGGACCGTTACAGTGACCGGCCTTTCTGGCTCAGCCAGCAGGCGCTGCGAACCGCCCGCGATACGGCCGACGTGGTGCTCTACCTGGTCAATTCGGCGGAGCATCCCGGCGATGCTGGTTACCTGGCGGCCGAAATGAATATCCTGCAGTGGCTGGGCAAGCCGGTGGTGGTGCTGCTCAACCAGATGGGGCCGCCGCGCCCGGCGCCAGAGGAGCAGGCCGAACTCATGCGCTGGCGCCGCCACCTGGAAGCCTTTCCGATCGTGCGCAAGGTGCTCGCGCTCGACGCCTTCGCCCGGTGCTGGGTGCATGAGCGGGTCTTTTATGAAGCCGTCGGCCAATGGATTGCACCGGACAAGGCCGCCGGCTACGCCCGCCTGCTGGCCGCCTGGGACGCCCACCATGACGCACGCTTTCAGGCGTCGATGCGGCTAGGGGCGCAGCAGCTGGCGGCAGCGACGCAGGACCGCCAGGCGGTAGCGCCCGAGAGCCGGTCGCTGCTGAATTCAGCGCTGCAAGCCACCGGCCTGCGCAAGACGGGCAAGCTGAAGCACCAGGACCAGGCCATGGGCATCCTGGTCGAGCGGCTCAACGACGGCATTGCCGAGACCACGCGCCAGCTGCTGACGCTGCACCGGATCGACCCCGGCGAAGCGACGCGCATCAACCAGCGGGTGCGCGAGAATTTTGCAGTTCGCGCGCCCATCGACAAGGCACAGGCGGGGCTGCTCGGCGCGGTGCTGTCGGGCGCGGCAACCGGCCTGTCGGCGGACCTGATGGCGGGCGGCTTGAGCCTGGGCGCCGGTGCGCTGCTGGGCAGCGTGGTCGGCGCATTGGGCTTTGCGGGTGCGGCCTGGGGCTTCAATTCAAGCACCGACCGGGAACAGACCACGGTGCAGTTCACCGATGAATTCCTGCGCACGCTGCTGGTGGCCAACATACTGCGTTACCTGACAGTGGCGCATTTCGGGCGCGGGCGCGGCCATTTTGCGCAAGGCGAGGCACCGGCTTTCTGGCAGACCGAAGTCGAACAGGCGGTGGCAGCCGAGGAAGCCGCCGTGAGCCGCTTGTGGCAGACGCTGCGTCAGCCGGCCTCCCCTGCAGAGGCATCGACCGACGCAGGGCTGGCGCTTTTGTTGCGCATCACCTCGTCCGTGCTGCAACAGCTGTATCCGGCGGCTGCGTTCACCCGCCATGCCTAGCGCACACGGAGTTAGCCAGCCAACTAATTTTTTCATCAAATAGGTCTTTGCCGCCCGTCGTAATTGACTTTTTAGCTATTATTTTAATAGTATTCTCCGAACGAGTCTTGAACGCCGCGAGGCTAAGCCCGGTTGATTTCGCGCTAAACGACAGCCCCGAACAGCGCCCCGGCCCCGGCGGTGATGGCCATCGCCAGCGCGCCCCAGAAGGTGACGCGCCAGGCACCTGCCACGATTGCGGCGCCGCCCGCACGCGCGGCCATGGCCCCCAGCAAGGCCAGAAAACCGAATGAAGTGACGGACACCCAGACGGTCAAGCCGTGGGCTGGCGCCAAAGCTGCCACCCCCAGCGGCAGCGCAGCGCCGACCGCAAAGCTGGCAGCCGACGCCAGGGCGGCCTGGACGGGATTTGCGGACAGGGTTTCAGAAATGCCCAGTTCGTCGCGTACATGTGCGCCCAGTGCGTCATGTTTCATCAATTGTCCGGCAACCTGGCGGGCCAGTTCAGGCGACAGTCCGCGCTTGACATAGATGCCGGCCAGTTCAGCCTGTTCAGCCTCGGGATGCCGTTCGATTTCAAGGCGCTCACGTTCCAGCTCGGCCTTTTCAGTGTCGGCCTGCGAATGCACCGAGACGTATTCACCCGCCGCCATCGACATCGCCCCGGCCATCAGTCCGGCCACGCCAGCCACCAGAACGGCCTGCGGGGTGGCACCAGCCGCCGCCACGCCGAGCACCAGACTGGCAGTGGAAACAATGCCGTCATTGGCACCCAGCACAGCAGCCCGCAGCCAGCCGATGCGGTCGGTTCGGTGGCGCTCCCGATGGCGATTCAATGGTTTCATGGACATGGCGCTCCTGTGATGGGTAAAACCATTTCTGATTCAATGCACGATTATTGGCCGCTTCACCCTGGGTAAAGTTCGCGGGTCATTGCCAAGCCACGCGCGGACAGCCTTGCGCGTTCAATGAGCGCTACTGAATCAATAGCTGTCAACGCCCGTCCCTGTTGCGCAAAGGCTATTTTTTATTCTGAATTTACGCACACGGCCAGCCTGAGCAGCTCCGCCGAATGCCCAACCTGAGTTTCCAGCCGGTGCACGGCCGCAATGCGCCGCACGATGGACCTGCCCAGTCCACTGCCGCTCTCAAGGCTGTCGGTCACCCCGAAGAATCGCTCACCCACGTGCGCCTGCACGCGAATGGCAGGAATCGGGGCCAGCAGAACCAGCCATGACGATTGGCGCAGGGATGACAGTTTCATGACGACTCCTTGTTGTTGGCTTGCCTTCATGTTGTTGCCGCATTTTTAGCGCTTTCTCAAGCAGCCATGCGCCCTTCGGACGGCCTCAAGCGGGAGTCGCCGAAAACTGGATCTGCTGTGCGTCACAAGGTAAGCTCTGCGCCTCAATTCCGGGGATCGACCCGCCACCCCGCCAGAAGAATTTTCCATGAATTACAACGACCTCGCCGATGATCCCGAAGACGCCCGCCACAGCCCGCAAGAGCGCGCGACGGCCGCTTCGCGCAGCACCTGGGTCAGCGTGGCGGTCAACATCGTTCTGTCGGCCACGCAGATCAGCGCCGGCATCCTGTCGAAATCCCAGGCGCTGGTTGCCGACGGCATTCATTCGCTGTCCGACCTGGTATCGGATTTCGTGGTGCTGTTTGCCGGCCACCACAGCAAGAAGGATGCAGACACCGACCATCCCTATGGCCATCAGCGCTTTGAAACCGCCGCCTCGCTGGCGCTGGGCGTGATCCTTCTGGCAGTGGGCGCAGGCATGCTGTGGTCGGCGGTGGGCAAGCTCCAGTCGCCGGAGACGGTGCCGCAGGTGCACGCCAGCGCGCTCTGGGTGGTGGGCGGCGCCCTGATTGCCAAGGAACTGCTGTTTCGCTACATGCTGGCCGCTGCCAAACGCGTCAAGTCAAGCATGCTGGTGGCCAATGCCTGGCATGCCCGGTCGGACGCGGCTTCGTCGCTGGTGGTGGGCATCGGCATCATCGGCAACCTGGCGGGCTACCCGATCCTGGACCCGATTGCGGCACTGATCGTCGGTTTCATGGTCGCCCGAATGGGCTGGAGCTTTGGCTGGGACGCCATGCACGACCTGATGGACCGCGCCGTGGACGAGCAGGAAGTCTAGGCCATTCGCCGCACGCTGATTGAAACCCCTGGCGTCAGCGATGTACACGACGTGCGTACCCGCAAGATGGGCGACATGATCGTGGTCGATGCGCATATCGAGGTCGATGCCCTGATCACGGTCGAAGCTGGCCACGACATTGCAGTCGAAGCACGACAACGCGTGCTCAGGCGCCACCGGGTGCTGAACCTGATGACCCATGTCGACCCGTGGAAGCGTCCTGACCTGGACCATGCCCCGCAGCCTCAATCGGCACCGGTCATCACGCCTTGAGTGCCGTCGCAGGCGCCATGGAGTCGCCCGCCGCCTACAGCATCCGTGACTTCAGGCCGACGAAGGCGCTTGCGGGCGCTAGACACACTGGTGCGCTGGAAAACCTTGATGTCTCAAGGTGCCTGAAAAACCATGAACCTCCAACATTTCTATCAACTTGTCAAAAAATCGGTCGTGGCCTGGATTGATGACTACGCCCCGAGCATGGGCGCGGCCATTTCCTACTACACGGTGTTTTCGATTGCGCCGCTGATGATCATCGTGATTGCGGTGGCCGGCTTTGTCTGGGGGCGCGAGGCGGTTCAGGGTGAAATCGTCGGCCAATTGTCCGGCCTGATCGGCCAGGAAGGCGCGCAGGGCATACAGGCGTTGATCGAAAGCGCCAACCAGCCCACCCAGGGCCTGGTTGCCACGGCCATCAGCATCGTGGTGCTGGTGATTGGCGCGACCACGGTATTTGCCGAGTTGCAAAGTGCCCTGGACCGGATCTGGCGGGCGCCCAAGGCCCCGCAGGTCTCAGGCATCTGGGCCATAGTGCGCAGCCGCCTGCTGTCGCTGGGCTTTATTTTGGGACTGGGATTTTTGCTGCTGGTCTCGCTGGTGAGCGGCGCGGCGCTTGCCGCCTTTGGCACCTGGATCGGCAGGCTGCTGCCAGGGTGGGAAAAGCTGCTTTTCGTCATCAACATCGTGTTTTCCATCGGCATAGCCACGGTTTTGTTTGCAATGATTTTCAAGGTCATGCCCCAGGTCAAGGTTGGCTGGCGCGACGTGTGGACCGGCGCGTTCGTCACTGCCGTGTTGTTTGAGGTGGGCAAGTGGCTGATCAGCCTGTACATCGGAAAAAGCAGTGTTACCTCGTCATTTGCAGCCGCCGGCTCACTGGTGGTGCTGCTGGTCTGGGTGTATTACTCGGCACAGATATTTCTGCTGGGTGCCGAATTCACCTGGGTGTTTGCCAATGAGCATGGTTCACTGGCGGGCGACCGCAAGTCAGGCACGGCCGCCCTTCCGAGCGAACCGTCCAGTCCCGCCATCCGGCAGGACGGCAAGGACCAGCCAGTTGCCAAAGTGCCAGATCTGCCATGCCAAAGCGATCTGGTCATCATCCGGCCGTTCTCGTCATTGCCTGCCAGCCTCGCCACCGAGGTCATCCGCAAAGAGTCAGGCCATCCCAGCCTGAAGCAACGAGCCATCGTTTATGCGGGCAGCGCCGCCGCCTGCCTGGCACTGCGCTTGCTGCTCAAGCGCAAAGGCAGAGGGCGAATAGGCTTGCCGGGTTCCTGACGGAAAATCCGCGACGCTGTGAAGCGCCCTGCCCTGTTCGTTCCGGCGGCCAATCGCCCTTGGGTACATGACATCGACAGACCAACTATTTTTTGAAGGACTTCACCATGGGTTTGCTAGACGGGATGATGGGCAACGCCTCAAAAATTGATGCCGACAAGATTCAACAGGAGTTCAGCCAGATCCTTGCCGCCGGCGAGCTGGTCGAGCATGCCTACCAGTTGATCCGCGACTATTTTATCTTCACTAACAAGCGCCTGGTGCTGGTGGACAAGCAGGGAATGACCGGCAGCAAGGTCGAATACCACTCGTTTCCCTACAAAAGCATCACGCATTTCAGCATCGAAACCGGTGGCCATTTTGACCTGGACGCCGAGCTGAAAATCTGGATTTCAGGCACTGCCCAGCCGGTACAAAAACGCTTCAACAAGAAGCTGAGCATTTATGAAGTGCAAAGCGTGCTGGCGGGTTACGTGCTGCGCTAAAGCGACGGGGCTTCAGCCAACCAACGAATTTTTTGCACCAAACAAGCCCATTGCGCAGGTGTGGCCTGCGCAGACAGCTATGAAACCAGTAGCAAAATATGTCGGTCGGCATGCGCGGCATGGGGGAAGGTCCGCCTGATTTCACGCCTGGCTCGCGGTCGGCTTTGCCTGTGCGGGCAACTGTGCCGCTGAACCAGCGCGGTTCCGGACAGGTCAATGCCCGGGAGCGCGCAGCGCCAGGTTGTTGAGCTTGTCCAGACGCGCCGGCCAGCTCCGTGTCTGCGCGCCCTGCAGCAGGATGCGGCCCCAGGCCAGCCAGGCATCCCAGCCAATGCGCTTGTCCCATGACGTTCCCCAACTCGCCAGCATCTGCAGTCCGCTGGAGGCGGCGGCTTCGGCGCGCTCGAATTCGCCCACCGTCAGGTACAGCTGCGCCAGCACGATCTGCGGCTCGCCGACCCACGGATTGAGCGCCACCGCCTGTTCGAGCACGGCGGTCGCCACGTCTGCGTCCACCAGCGGCTGGTCCTGCTGGATGACTGACCAGTAGAGCGACAGGGCGGCCGCTTCATCGCGCGGCGTCAGCAGCCTGCGACATTGCTCGAACACCGGCGGCATGGGCAGCAGGCCTTCAATGGCCGGGTGGCGAAGCGCCGCGCCAAGCTGGGCCGCCTGCGTGACCATGCGCGACGTCGGACGCATCGGGCCGGGCCACAGCGACGCCGCCCAGTGCACCGGCGCCGCCAGCGTGTTGCGGTGGTCGGGGTAACGCGAAAAGATGTCGTCCTGCCAGCTGTACCACTGCTCGGCGGTGTCGGCCATGGTCAGCACCGTGAAGGCGGCCACTTCGTCGGGCGCCAGCCGTTGTGCCTGGCCTTCGCCGTCCAGCAGCAGGCTGCCATCGGCATCCATGGCGCCTTGCAGCACGGCCTGCACAAAGCGGGTGCGCGACATGGTGCAAAACAGGTGAACCAGGCGCTCCGCTTCCTCGCCGATCAGTTCACGCAGGCGGGCACGCTCGCTGGCCGGGTCGAACTTCACCAGATCGACGTAGGCGTTGCCATACACGCTGTGCAACAGACCCAGCATCCGCACATGCACCGGCTGCTGCCAGAGCGTCAGGGTGCGGGCCACGCCTTGCAAATGGTGGCGAAAGGTGCCAGCCTTGTGCCAGTCCTGACCCACATTGCGCGCCAGCACGGTGGGCACCACCGGACCCAGATCGGCATCGTGGTTCAGCCATTCTTCGTCTAGCAGCGCCACGGCGCGTTCAAACAAGACGCTGTCTAGGGAATGAAATTCGGGGTTCATCGCTTCTCCATCGTGGACGGTGGGTTTTCAGGCCCTGAGCGCTGCATGCCGCCGCAAGGCCCCATCAAAACGATGTCTATTGTGACCCGTGAAGCCAGGCCGTGGATGCCGATACATAGCGACCCAGCGGACTCAACCGAGCTCAAGCCGGCCGAGCAGGGGTGGTTGTGGCCGCGTGAACACAAATGCTGCGAGTCCAACGGCTTTTTAAAAAGCGGCTGTCGCCTGAAGCCACAAGGTAGGCGTCTTCGCACTGCCCTGCGGTATCGAAGACGGCAAGCCGCCCTGGGTACGCCATGCCAGGGAGGAGCGCAATTGCAGGCCTGTGAAGTTCACATTCAGCCCGATGCCGGCCCCTGCCAAGGTTCTGCTGTTGGGCGCTGCCGGTCCAAAAGGGTTTTTATTGATCGTCACCTGGCCAAAGTCATAAAAGAGCAGTCCCTGCAGCGCGTCTGTCAGGGTGTGTTGAAGCTCAACGCTCACGCGTCGGCCTTCATCGCCGACCGCTTCGCCCTGGGGGTATGCGCGCACCGCATTGCCCCCTCCAAGAGAAAATTTCTCCGATGAATCCAGGTTCTTGCTGGCCTGCTGGCCGGTCAGGGAAACCGACAGCCGCGTGGCGTCCGTGATGCGCTGCAGGCGGCGGGCGCTGTAAGAGAAGCGGCTGAAGTGGCCGTTCGATTGGGCTGTGACCGCGTCAATGGCCAGCGTTTTGGGCGAATCAATGCTGAGCCGGCCCAACGCCAGGTTGAGTTCAAAGCTGTTGATGCCGCCACCGCCCCAGCTATCTTGCAGGTTGCCGGCCACGCCCGCGCTGGTGATCGCCGCCCGTTTGTCGGTCTCGGTTGAGTCAGCCCTGTCGCTCAGGCGCTTGTTCTCATACCCAGTCGTTGTGCTCAGGTTCA
Organism: Polaromonas sp. CG_9.11; assembly: GCF_015752225.1. Classification (NCBI taxonomy): domain Bacteria; kingdom Pseudomonadati; phylum Pseudomonadota; class Betaproteobacteria; order Burkholderiales; family Comamonadaceae; genus Polaromonas; species Polaromonas sp. CG_9.11. The sequence continues at coordinate 467 of NZ_JADOVE010000003.1, read as the reverse complement.
CGAACTGGCTGCGAATCAAGGGATAGACGGCGAACACGAAGGCACTGCTGGCACGGCCGTGGGCGTTGAGGGCCGCAAATTCCCTGCCCAGGGTGTACCGGGTGGCAAAGTAGGCAGCGCCCAGGCGCAAGCCGTCACTGCCCACCGGCAGCTGGTAAGCCAGGCGGCCAAAGCGCAGGGCACTTCCGCTGGTCAATCCCGTAAAGCTCAGCTGGTCGCCGATATTGAGCGGACTGGCAAGGTTGAACGCTCCACCCAGGCTGTATTCGCCGGTGTAGCGACTGCCGTAATTGTCCAATGTCAGGTTGGCGCCATAAGCACTTGCCGGGTCCAGCTCAATCAGCAGCTCTGACGTGCCGACGCTGGCACCAGCGGTGGCTGTCAAGGAAGTTGTCGCCTGAAGTGAAGTGAGTCAGGCTACTTTTTGCGTGTTTCGAAGCTCCTTGATTTGTGGGGTTTCTGGGTTG